>NZ_JAJOLP010000002.1 GCF_021129215.1 Agromyces sp. S2-1-8
AACTTGACTGGGTGCCGCCAAGCCTCGTGATACGTGACCTGAAGCCCGGTGACTCGGATAGCGCGACCTTCACCTTACACAATGACAATCCCGTGCCCATCGAGCTCCAAAGCGCCACGTTCCGCCAAGGCGAGTTGTTCACCGGGTCCGACCCGCTCATCGTGGATTTCGCACTTTCTGCGTCCGACGCCTGTCCGCAGAATCCGAATGCCCTGCCGCCCGGCGCAACCGCAACCGTGACGTTGACGGCTTCGCTGCCCGCCACAGCAGGCAATGAGTACCAGGGGCTCTCTGGGATCGCGGTCCTGAGTGTGACCGCGACTGAGGCTTCAGGGTGCGGCGCCACGACCGCTGCACCGGACGATGAGCTGGCGATCACTGGACTCGATGTCACGCTGCCCACGCTCATCGCAATCGCGCTCCTCTTGGTAGGCGGGGTCATCCGCTCGCGCCGCCGGCGGATTGGGTCGGCGTCGAATGCCTAAGGCGTGGCCGTGGTTCGGGCTCCTTCTGGCCGCGCTCGGTCTCGCGGCTATGACGGGCGGCGTCACTCAAACCAGTGCCTCGTTCACCGACGCCGGGTACGTCGACACCGAGTTCGCGACCGTCCCGGCAGTCGAGCTTGATTTCGTTGGTCTTGACGCGGGGGAGACGTACTCGCTTGGCTGGACGGCGGATGGGCGCCTCTACTCATGGGGGGCGAACGACCGGGGTCAGCTCGGCCTCGGCGACGATGCGCCCCGCACAGTCCCAACTCAGGTCATCATGCCTGAGGGTGCGCAGGTTGCGCGTGCCAGCGCCGGTATCAACACCTCGATCGCCGTCACTACGACGGGGGAGGCCTACACCTGGGGAAACCCTGACGTTGGGGGCAACACGAGCACACCGACGCGCGTGGAGGCCCTCGTCGGAGAGGACATTGTCGGCGTCTCCTCGGGCGGGTATTTCTATCTTGCTTGGACTTCTGATGGGAGCCTCTATTCGTGGGGTGAGCCTGGCGGAGGGCGACTTGGGCGTGGTGGAGACGCGCAAGTTCCGGGGCGCGTGACCGCGCAGGGCGTCAACACCTTGGCGGTCACGACCGCCGACGCCGGTCGTTTCTTCGGGACCGCGTCATTGAGCGACGGCGCGACTGTGGTGATGTGGGGTCAGGACTATTCGGGCACCGGGGGAGTGACGGCGTCGGGTCTTCCCGCCGAGTCCCCGACGGCCGGGCTTTCAGCCGGGAACAAGTTTGTCTTTGCGTGGACGGAGAACGGTGCGCTCTACTCCACGACGACATCCGCCTTCGCCCTGGTCTCACCGCCCGCGAACATCATCGGTGCTGAAGTGACCATCCAAGCTGCCGGTCCCAGTTCGTACTTCGTGTGGCGCAGCACTGGTGAGTTGTTCTCCTGGGGGTCGAATTCCGCCGGACAACTCGGGCTCGGCGACACCGTCGATCGTTCCACTCCCACTTTGGTCACGCTACCCGCGGGCGCACAACCTCTCAGCGTCGCCGCTGGTGGCGCGCATGCCCTTCTCGCCGCCGGGAATGGCACGTTCTCGGCCGCTGGGTCGAACGGCTTAGGCCAACTCGGCACGAACGATACCGTCGGCAGAAACACCTTTAGCACACCGGTCCTCATTGAGCGGTGGCCATGACGACCACCAGCACCCGCTCCGGCGTGCCGGCAGCGACTCCCGCTCCGACTCCGATGAGGCGCGTACCAGGGGTCATCTTAAACGTGTTCGCAATCCTCGGGGTACTGAGCCTGCTCGTTGCTGTCGTCGTTTGGTTCGCCGGAGCTCGAATCGTCGTCTTCGCCTCGGGATCGATGGCGCCTGCGATACCTGCGGGGGCGATCGCGCTCACCGTCCCTGCTCCGACGGACGAGCTCCAGACCGGGGACATTATCACCGTGCAACGTCCCGGCGACGGACATCTCGTGACGCATCGCATCGTAAGGATCGAATTCAGCGGCGCCACATTCGCCACGCTCCGCGGGGATGCGAACAGTGTCGAAGACGCCACGCCCTATCCGCTGGGATCGACAACCCAGCGGGTCGTGTGGGCAGTCCCAGAGGTCGGCAAGGTGGTTGCTCGCATCCAGTCGCCTTGGTTGCTTGCAGCCGTCGCCGCACTGCTTGTCGTCCTCGCACTTCCCACCCGGGCATCATCGTCGGCCCCGCCATTCGGTACCTCTAGCGGGAAGAACACCGACCGACCGAAGCCACGGTGAGGGGGCGTTGGTCACGAGGGCAACGGGGCGCTCCACGCGAACTTGGACACCGGGGTGAACGTGTTGGCATGGGTTGGAAGGGTACATGGACGTCGACGGGCAGGCTCGGCCGTGGATGTACGGTTGGGAGCTCGAAATCGCCGGCGAAGGGGCACCCACGTCACTCGCCTTGACCGAGCGGTGCAGCAGGTCTTGGACTATCTCGAGGGGACGAGACTCGGGAAGGTGACCGTCCACGCGGAGATCGGCACGAGCGGCGACGAGGTCAGCGCCGTTTGAGCGGCGGTGCGGTCATCATGGGGTCTCTCGGTGAGGTGTCTCGCAGTTCCCAAATGGGCGGCGCATCGACGTCGTCGCTCGCACGTTGGACGGTCAGGGAATTGGATCAGTTGAATGTTGAGGCGCTCGGGCTGCCCCGAATGAAGCAGATCCAGTGAATCACTGGGCTATTTGAAGGCTTCACGTCGCTGAGCCTTAGTGGAGCAGTCGGTGACCTGTACGGCGTCTGGGACGGAGCGACTTATGCGTTCGGAGCCACCGCCACAATCGTCGTTCGCCCTGTGCGCGTCGTCGTGTCGGGACTGGCTCGGCGGGGGGTCAGATGCGAATCTTGATTGCTTGTCTTCGGGTCGTGACGCCGAGCTTTCGGTAGATCGATCGTTGGTGGGTCTTGATGGTGTTGAGAGAAACGTAGAGCGCTTCAGCGATCTCGGTGGCGGTCATGCTTGTTCTGAGGAGGTTCAAGATCTCGCGTTCTTTGGGGGTGAGGTGGGCCGCAGCTTCTGAGTTGGTGTCGTGGCCGGTGAGGAGTTGCCCGATCCAGGTCTCGTGCCGGGATCCCCATTTTGCGTGGAGTTCGAGTGCGGACCTGACTGCGGGGTCATGAATCGAGAACGGTAGGGCGATCTTCTCGGGTTCGGCGAGGTCGAGTGCGTGCTCGAGTTCGATGTGCGCGGCGCGGTCTCGGTTTGACTGGAACGCGGCCAGGGAGCGGGCCAGACCAGCAGACACGGCCACGTAACGGGGATGGTCGAGTCGGCTGCTGAGGACTTGGAGTGCGTGCTCGAACTCGGCTGTGAGGCCGAGGTGGCGGTAGAGATTTGCGAGCTTTACGAGCACGGTTGGGGTGCTGACGTCTAGCGGGATGGTCTGCGCGACTGATTTGGCAATGTCTCGGCGTCCGGCAGCATACGCGAGCAGAGCTTGTGCGAGCCGTGTATAGGCTGACCACGGCAGGCCGTGTGTCTCCTTCGTATCGATCCGCGTGACGCGCGTTGCGGCATCGGCGATGTCGTTTGCGTCACGAGATTCGGCGGCGGTGAAGGCCTCGAACACACTCGCGAGCGCGCCGTACGGGAGTGAACCGTCGCCATGGGCGCGCGCAGCGAGGAACTTGGTGCGCGCGGTTTGGAGATCGCTCTGCCAGTAGGCGATGAATCCACGGCAGAAGTCCTCGAGGCCCCCGTCGTAGGTTTCCCACTCATCGGATGGGATGGCGTCCAGTTGCCCGAGAGTGTGCTGGGCTTCAGTGAACTGTCCGTCGTAGGCGAGCGCGAAACTGAGGTTAGCTGCTGCATGTCGTGCGATCCTGGTCAGTCCTTGCGCACTCGCCTCGCGGAACGCTGATCTGAGGAATCGTGCGGCGCCACCGCTCTCGCGGCGCAGACGGAGTTCGGTCCAGCCGATGAGGAACAACAGCCCCACCGCAGTGTTGGCCGGTATCGGTTCGGTCCGCAGCCGGTACTGGAGGGCATCGCAGGCGCTTCTCAGCATGCCGGCGGAGTGCGCCGTCAACAGGACCGCAACCTCACTGACGAGACCGACTTCCCTGGCGTGTTCGGTATCGAGATGCTCAGCCCGTTCTCGAAGGATGACGGCTTTGAGCTCGTCACCGACGATCGCGGCGCAGCAGGCACGAAGGGCGATGACGAATGGGTCGGCCGCGAGCTCTGCCGGGAGCCGTTGGCAAATGGAGTCCAGGGTGGAGGCCTGTCCTTCGAGGACGAGGGACAACCAGCTGTTCCGAATCACCTCGAGTGCGAACTCGAGGTCCTGAGCGCGGATGGCGTGGTCGATGGCTTCATGCGGGCGGGACATCGCGAGGGATCGGGCTGCGATGGCGTTGAGTTCGCGGTATCTGGCTGGGTCTTGTTGGAGGACGCGTCTCCGGCAGTGCTCAGCGAAGAGGTCGTGCCAACGGTACTTGGTCTCGAGACCGTCATGGAAAACGTCGATGAGCAGACCAGCGCGGACGCATGCGTCCGCAATGTCGTTCGCATTCTGCTGCCCGGTCAGCGCCGCCGCAAGATCGACGTCGAATGTCGAGGTGATCGAGGTTGCGGCGACGAAGTCCTGGAGATCCACGGGGAGCTGGTCGAGGGTGCGGTCGAACAGTGAAGCGAGTTGATATTGGGTGGCGGGATCTTGTTCGGGCTGGTTCAGGAGGAGGATGCTTCCGGCAGCCCATCCGCCGGTGAGTGCGTGGATCTCCTCCGGGGAGTAAGCACCGTCTGCCTTGCTGATGGCTTGCTCGAGTTCATCGGAGTCGAAGTCGAGCACCGTTCGGTCGATCAGCGCCGACCCACCCGTGAGATCCATCGCCGCCGCGGCCCGGGAAATCAGCACGAATCGGGTCTTGACGGTCGAGTTGATGAGTTCTTCAAGGCCGGCCAACGCATCGGATGATGTGATGCGATGCAGGTCGTCGATCACCACGGTGGTGGAGTCTGCGTTCTCCTCGAGAAGGGTCGCTACCTCGCGGATCGAACCCGGGGGGCGGGTCGGCGCAGCGTCGGAGGAATGCTCGTGGGTCCGGTGTGCGGTCGCGATGAGCCGCACGAGATCGAAAGGGCTCTGGTCGAACCGGCTCGCCGTCAGCCAGATGACAGGATGTTGCTGGGTGCGCGCCCATTCTGCGCACGCGGTGGTCTTTCCGGATCCGGCGGGAGCGATGACGAGGATGGTACGAGCGCGGGAACGGGCTGCATTGATCTGCGCGACGATGCGTGGCCGGGAGATCGCGTTTGGTTGTTCGGCGGGTTGAGCGGTGTGTTCCCGGTTGACGGGCTTCCACCCCGGGACTGGTGCGGGCATGTGTGAAGGCTATTCCTCTGTGCGGGCAACTTAGAGAAAGAGGAGGGGGCAGTTCAAGCCTGAACTGCCCCCCTTCGGTACGAGTGCGGGCTACTCGGCAACCTTCCGGCGTCGGGTGACGAGGAACGCGATCAGGCCAGCTGCGATTGCGGCAAGGGCTGCAGCCGAGCCAGTCATCAGATCGACACCCGTGTGAGCAAGCCCGGCCGCCTCGGACGGAGCTTCGTTCGGTGTCTCAACGGTCGGGGCACCAACCACCTCAAGGTCATACTCCTTGGTGACGGTGCCGGCGCGCCCCGTCACGGTCACGCTGAAGTGGCTTGAGCCGATCGTCGTCGGCGTTCCGCTGATGATTCCAGTTTCCGGATCGAGGCTGAGGCCGGCAGGAAGCGTGCCCGCCGTGACTGCATACTCGAACGGGCCGGTTCCAGTCACTGTGATCGCGTGCTCGTAGTCCTCGCCGAGGATACCTGCCTCGGGGGCGGGTGAGGTGATGACCGGCGGCGCGTAAACAGGGACGTCGTACGTCGCCGATGCCGTGCCGCCCGGGCCGGTGACGGTGACGGTGAATGAATACTCGCCGATCGTCGTCGGCGTGCCGCTGATAGTCCCGGTCTTCGTATCCAGGGTGAGTCCGTCAGGCAGCGCACCGTCGCTGATCGAGTACTCGAGCGGGCCGGTACCGGTCGCGGTCACCGTGTGCGAGTACGCGGAGCCCGTCACGCCGGCGTCCGGTGCCGCGGAGGTGATCTCGGGGAGGGTGAGCAGGCTGACCCTGTAGATGGGGTCCTTGGGGGCCAAGGCGTCAGCAGCCGCGGCGAAGACGTCACCATCGGCGGGGTTGATCGCTAACTTCCAGGGGTTCTCGACGGAATTGACGGACTGCACTAGTTCACCGGTTACAGTGTCGATCACCTCCAGCTGCCCGTATAGGCCAGAAACGAACAGTCTGTCCCGCTGCGAGTCAACTTCTACGTCGAACGGGAGTGCGAATCCTTCGAGCGTGTCGACGATCGCGCCTGCCTCTGGGTCGATGATCGCAACGCTGTTCTCAAGGGCAACATAGACCTTTGAGGACTCCGGGTCCGCCGAGATCCCGGTGGGTGCCTCGGGCAGTGGCACGTTCTTCAGCACGGTGGATGTCGCGGTATCGACGATGGAGATCGACGATTGGAAGTCGTGGTTCCCGACATAGAGCTCGCCGCGAGCTGGGTTCGTTTCAAGTTGCCATGACGTCGGCAAGGTGGGCCCAAACGTGATTGGGGCGAGGACCGCGTAGGTGCCTGCATCGATGACCGTGACGTCCGATTCGAATTGGCCGGACACGAAGACATGATCGGCCCCCTCGTCGTACCGGATGTACTGCGCCATCGACACCGGTATCGAGGCAAGTTCGTCAAATGTGGCAGCGTCATACGCTGTGACGGTCTCTGCGCCAAGGTTCGCCACCCACACGATGTTCCGGGCCTCGTCCACCGTTACGCCGTGCGGCGTGGATTGCGTCGGGATCCTTCCGATGATGTCGTTCGTGCTGACGTCGATGACGGCGACGTGATTCTGCTGGGGGACGGCGGCATAGAGACGGCCATGAGTAGCGTCGAGGGTCATGGTGCTGCTCCCGCCACCGGTGCTGATCTCGGCGACGACCGTGTAGCTGGTGGCGGCCTGTGCGGGCTGCTCGACTGCGCCTGTGAATACCAGCGAGAGTGCAATAGCACTGCCAATACGGGCGCTCTTGCGCTTGAACCTACTGCTCGATGAGCTCATGAAAATCCTTAATGAGGCCGAGCGACCATGTCGAGGCGCTGAACATGTGGCGTCTCAAGGGGGGGGGGGGGGCGGGGGGACTCTAGGCCTGACGAATCGAAAACTGGGCGATGGTAACGACGGCTGTTCGGTTGCAGCGCCGGGTAGCTGGCCGAATCCGCAGAGGCGGAACCTATGGGCCGCCCGCCCAATTGAACCCGCGGTATTCATCCGAGCGAAACGCGGGCGCCGATCCGTGGGCCCAGATCATTCTCTTTGGGTGAGATCGCGACGCCACGCCGCCCCCTTTGTCGTCGAGGGATAGGTCGAGACTTCGAATCACCATTCCAGGGCGTGCCATCCATTACGAACATGATCCCAATTCGTCGTTGGCCCTGGCGTCCCTGTACGCGGACACGACTGCAAGGCTGCCCCTCACTCGGAAAGGGTGAGTTTCCGGTTTCCGACACAGCTGATGCTTGCTTCGAACGTTGATCTCGAATCGACTGTACAGGCGCCAGTCTTGGCGATTTCGGGTATCGGAGGTGGAACGGGCTTTCTCGCCTCCGTCGGTCGGCACCCAGGGCAATGGGTGCCGACCGCTCTCCACAGGACCCGAGCGCCGCCGGCTGCCTTCATCGCACGCTGACCGCATCCATGGAGGTACTCAATGCCTGCGTATCAGACCCGCCACCAAGTCGGACGACAGTCCGTCCGTGCTGGCGTGTTGCGCCATCTCGGGGAGGGGTGGCGACATCAGAGCCTTCGCTCCGCTGCATGGGAGGGCCCGGACGGAGCTGAGGGAATCTGCATGCTGCTATCGGTAGGCGACTTACTTAATTGTCGAGGGCTGAGTACTGATGGTCGGCGTTGTGATCTTGGGCTATCGGGTGGGCTGGTTTGCTTGAGTCCGTTCGGCTGTGATGTGTCTGTTGGCACGCGCTTGCGGGGTATCCGTGAATTGCGTAACGGTCGTATCGTCCCAACTAGGAGCGCTGGCCGCCGTCTTCCTTGCCTGAGGGGAGCGCCGCCGCCAGTTGGAGGAAACCGAACTAATGCCCCCCCGTTCCCAACCTTCTGGTCCAGATGCAGTTCTGTGGCCAGCGTGGAGTTCTCATGAGATCTGATGCTGCTGCACGTTTCGTGCGCTTGTCGCGGCCACCTGCCGCTCGAGTGTTGCTCGCATTCTTTGCGATCGCGCTCGTGTTTACGTCGTTGCTGATCCCGACCGCGGCGTTCGCTGCACCTGGAACAGTGTCGGAGGTGACCGTTTCGGTTGCCCAGGACGGGTCGGAACCGTTGGTGCCGGCGTACGACGATGGTCTGCATAACTCTCGTGTTGCGACAAACGATCTGGTTCGTTGGACGGTGACGGGCAATGTCACGCTTGCGGGTGAGGTCACGTATACGTCGACGCTGCCGGTGGGGATGGAGTGGGACTCGACGTCGACGGCTTCGACTGTCTGCAATGTGTCGGGGACGCTTTCTGCCGATAAGCGGACGTGGACGTGTACGCGGGATGCGGCTGCGGGTGTGGAATCCTTCGAGGTTGCCGCGTGGGTGGGGAGTGTCGCCAACGGGGCGGTCCTCGAGCCGACGGTGACGGCGGGTGCCGCATCGGGTACCGCACCGGGGGTCACAGTTGTCGGTGAGACGAAGACCGAGCTTCGTGTGTGGAGCGATAACTTCAATCAGGCGGTGACGCACAACGGTCAGGACGGCGCGTCGTTCCGGTTGGTCGCGCAGCCTGGCGCGACGGTCACGGATGGGAACGTTCGTGGCTTGCAGGCGTTGACTTCACCGCTCACCTTCACGATCTCCGTTCCCCCGGAAGCGGTGGTCATGTCGTCGGCCATGCTGGGTGGTTCAGGGAGTCTCCAGGTGGAGCAGGCTGGGCCCGGCCAGGACGTGCACGTCACCATCACGGGCGCGACCACGGACTTCTTGCATGCAACGACTGCGGCTTCGCAGCCGGCCACGTACCGAATTATCCCGTCGGTGCCGCAGTTCTTCATCTTCATTCCGAACGATCCGACTCTGCCCGCTGGGCAGGCCACCCGGGTCACGACGCAGGTCAAGGCATTCGACCCGACGGGGCTCGATGGTTCGAGTAACTTCGGCGACGGCTACGCGTCGGGCCAAGACCCCGCATACACCTGCCCGACGACCTCAGCCGTGGGCTCACAGCTCGCATGCTCGGTGTGGAACATCGACCGCACCGGCGGTCTTCGCCTCGTCGGCAACAACGCCGGCGCGACCGACACCCTGAACTGGCCCCCCCGCTATCTCCTTGGAGATCCTCACTCGTATCCGACGGGGCAGGAGAAGCTCGTCCCGGGCGCAGAATTCGTCGCTCACTTGGGCATGGGGAATCGAACGAGCGCGTCCGAGTCGGCGACATCGCCGCGTGCGTGCGTGACGTTCGACAATGCGTTGCTGACGCTCAACGGCACGGCCGTGCCGAAGAAGGCGGGCGCCCCCGTTACCGCGGTCTACTCCGGGGGCGGCGCTGCGCTGGCGCCGGCGGATTACGTCCTGGAGTACTCGGCGGCCGAGTATGCCGGCGATGCTGATCGACGTGGTGTTGATTGCGGCACGGCAGGCGATGGTGCGACCGGTTGGGTCACCGACCCGTCGACCCTGCCCGGGGGGATGGCGTCGGTGACGAGTGTCCGGGTGCTGTCGAGCATCACGCTCGATCCGGGGGTGTCGCTCGGGCTGAGCGTCCCGTTCAAGCGGACCGTCACGGACGCCTCGCTCGCGTTGCCGGTCGATGCGCCGGTGCCGTGGTTCTTCCAGTACGGCACCGCGGAAACGCCGCTCGTGAAGTCGGCCTATCCGAGCGCTGGTTCCTCGGTCCAGCGCGCGGATGGTGGGTACATCCAAGCTGTGCCGTCGCTGGTGCGTGCAACGACGGCCATGGCGGATGCGTCCATCGATCCTGGTACTAGCACGAGCCTGATCGTCCGCCCCTTCATCATCGCGCCTGTCGGGGAGGGCATCACGACGTCTGCTGACGACATCACCCTCGCGATCACGCTGGACAACGCGTGCGTGACTCCGGTTCCCTCGACGCTTGACGCACTCGTGGCGAGCGGAGTGATCGAGTCCTATGAGCTCACGCCTGCTGACGCTGGCGCTGACGGGATCTCCTGCACCGCCGATGACGGGGCACCTGCGAGCATCACGCTCGCGCTCGGGACTCGTGCAGCGCCCGGCGGGCCGTCAAACCTCACGGGGAGCTACGCTAACTACGCGGGACATCAGGTCAACCTTGGCGAATTCTCCATCGGGCTGTCGTCTGCGCCGCTGACGCCTTCCGGGACGACGGTCACCGCCCAGACGGTCATCGCGGCGACCACCGATACGAGCGTTGCGGTCGCTGGTCCCGGTATGGGGGGCTCTTCGAATTACTCGACGGACCGCACGGTGACGTCTTCGGTGGTTGTGACGGGGGTCGCGGCTCTGACGGGGACGAAGACGTCGGTCACGTCGGAGCCTGGTCTTCTGGCACCGGGTGAGGTCTTCAGTTACCTGCTCACGTGGGGCAATGGGACGTCGGACACCTCCGGTCCGGGCATCTTCGTCGACGTCCTCCCGTTCGACGGTGATGGCCGTGGAACTCTGGGGCTGGGTTCCGCGGGGCTCGTGATCGAGAGTGTCACCGCGGCGATGAGCAACCCTGCGGTGATGGGCGATGTTGCTGTGGAGTACACGACAGACGCTGCCGAAGGCGTTGCCGACGCGGTGAGCCAGGACGGGAACGAAGACGGGCACAGTGGTATCAACTGGGCCACGGGCGAGCTCCCGGACTCCGGGGTGACCGCTCTGCGTTTCGTGATGTCGGGCAATCTGGAACCGGGCTTCGCCGGAACGGCGACGATCTCGCTGCGCGCCCCCACTCTGTCGATCGGTGGGTCTATCATCAACGACCTCTACGGGCGCACGGGTGCCGTGAACGGGGATCCTGCAACGGCGAAGAGCTTCCACGCAGTCTCCCCGGCGCAGCTCACGTCGACGGCCGCCTCCCTCGGAGGGACCATCATCCGGGATCTTGATCTCACGGGTGGGATTTCCGCCGAGGATGGCCCGTGGCCCGCGGCGGGTGGCGTGGTCGAGATCGTTGACGCGATCTCGGGCGTGGTGGTCGCGACGACCGACGCCGCAGCTGATGGTTCGTACAGTGCGCTCGTGCCGCCCGGCACATACCTCGTCCGGCTCGCTGACGGTTCGCACGACGGCTGGGTGCAGATTGAGCCTGGAACCTGGGACCTCGAGGCCGGCGATGTGGTCGACGACTTCGACCAGCTCTACGGGGAAGACATCCCTGACCCGGTCCTCGAGGACGATGCCGCCGCAACGCATCTCGGTGATTCGGTCATCATCGATGTGACCGCGAACGACACCTTCAAACTCCCGTCGATCTCGGAGGGCTCGTTGCCCCGTGACGGTGTTGCGCTCGGTGACGTTGTGCCGGCCCACGGCACGGTCGAACTGACCGCACCCGCGGGTGACAGTGAGCAGTCGCAGCTCCGGTACACGCCGCCCGCGGACTGGCCCGAAGCGTTTGCGGATGAAGACTCGTTCGAGGACTCGTTCACCTACACTTGGACGAACGCCCTCGGTGTCACCGAAACCGCCACCGTGACGGTGACCGTGTTCAAAGCACTCGTCGCCGTCGATGACGAAGCACAGACACACACCGAAGACCCGGTTTCGGTCCCGGTCCTGACAAACGATTCAGGCTCGGCGATCAACGTGACTGCCGTCAGCGTTCCGACGAGTGGAACTGCGGCCATCCAGCCTGATGGCACAGTGCTCTACACGCCGGCTGAAGGTTTCGCGGGTGTGGCATCGTTCGAGTACACGATCACGGACGCCCTTGGCGTGACGGGCACAGCAGAAGTGCAAGTCACGGTATGGGGGCCGCCGCAGCCGCCGCGCCTGGAGTCGAGCACCAACATGGAAGTGCCGGTGTCGATCGATGCGTGGAGCATCGATGAAGCCACCGGTGCAGCCGAGTACCGACTCCCGGCCACGACCGTGTCGGTCGAGAACGGTGCGAACGGGACCGCCGAGCTCCTCGAGGACGGCACGATCAGGTACACCCCGAATGCCGGCTTCGTCGGCGACGACGAGGTCACCTACACGGTGCGCGATAGTGCGGGTCGTGAAGCGACCGCGGTGTGGGTGATCCATGTCCTCCCGATCGATGTTCCGATCCCGCCGACCCCGACCGATCCTCCGGTGGAGAAGCCGACCCAGCCCGTCGAGTCGGGCATGGCATCGACTGGTATCGATGCCCTGAGCATGCTGCTTGCAGGAGGCGTCCTCGCCGGCGCCGGGATGGTGTTCCTCATCCTCCGGCGGCGCAAGACCGCGAAGTAGATGAGGTGGCCCGGCAGGCCAGAACAGGCCGCCGGGCCACCCATCCTCGCAGTACATCCTCTGCCGCGCCCCCTCAACGCCGATATCGCCGAACCCGCGATCCGGCGGTGCGGGGGCGCGCCTCCATGACACGGCACGCACGAGGATCGCGCTCGATCACGCTGCGGTGTCTCCCTGTGTGGACCCATCGAACAAGAGAGCCCTCATGACCCAAACCCTCCGAGCTCGTGCTGGCAAACGACGACCGCGTCGGATGCTTCTCGGGATGGCAATGATCCTCGGAACAGCTGCGTTCACCGGCTGCGCGTCATCCCTCGCCGACCAGTGCTCATCGGCCGACAACGTCGAAGAGGATCGCGCCTGCCTCACTGAGACGCTCGAGGAGCTAGCACCTCTCATCGGTGGTGCGAACACGTCCGAGGAGTTACAAGTCCGCTGGGCGGACTTCGAATGCGCAGAAGTACCCGGGACCGCGGTCGTTGGGACAACGAACATCCCTGCCCCGCTCGACCCCGCCGATCAGGACCTTGTCGACCCCGACGAAACACTCCGCGACGTCACGGCTCACCTCGCCGCCACCGGGTGGGCCCAGATCATTGGCCCGACAACATCAGGAGCCTCCCAATACGCCATCACGGCGTTCGAGTCGGCCGATCAGAAGGGCCACGCCGGCCGTGCAGCATGGCTGACGTTCTACCCCGTGAACGGCGAATCCGAGCCGATGTACAAACTACAACTCCGCTCAAGCTGCAACTAGGCCTTGTGAACACGATCGCGCGTCGTTGCGAGCGATTCCCCCGTCAAGTTGCCCCAGTACTCAATCTGCTGCTGTGGCCACTGCACCGCAGCTCAATGATGCGTACTCGTGGAACGAGCTTTGCACGATTGGTATGTCGATGAAAACGGAATGGGTTCGCGATCCTCGACAAGGCGCGCAGCCCGGGGGCCGTGGCTGTGCGCCGACGATATGAGCCCCGGCGCACTGCTTCGGAAATGTGCGCTGGGCTCAGATCAAGGGTGGCGGTCCACGGTCGGACAAGGCGGACGCCACCTCCTTGCCCAATTCGGAACGGGAGGATGTTGTGGCAGGTGAATCCACATCGATTCAGCACCGTCAGGCCACCACGTCGTAGATGCCCACCATCTCACCGCTCCCACAGCCCAAGGCACTCCTCGCCAACACGTCTTCCGATCGAACTCGGCCACCGCTCGGTGTCTGCTCAAGGGAGTCCTCCCCGCCTGCATCGCCGTCGCTGCTCACACGCTCACTTGGCATGGTGCTGTCGCCAGGAACAAGTGGGTATTCGACGCTCGGCCAAAGAACGAGAACTGGGCCCACCCCACCGCCGGCGCAGACATCCTCGCCATGATCGTCGCCGCGGTCGCCGCCGTCATGGCGGTCATCGGCATCCTGCCCCAGGAGATTCGCCTCACCCGCCGCGAACGGGTTGATACGAGGGGCCTGCGGCCAACGGCCAACGGCGCGATGGACGTGACCGCGGACCTCGAACACGACCAAAGTTCACTACGCAAGACACCGGCCGCGCGTGTCTCGCGAAGCAGCATGACCCCTGCGACAAGCAGGAATGGGAGGCTGCAGTCGAAGCGTGCGATCGTGCCGATGGATGGGTGGTTTGAGTGGACGGGGGAGAAGGGTGCCAAGGTGCCGCATTTCATCCATCATCCGGACGGGCAGACGCTCGGCGTCGCCGGCCTCTACTCGTGGTGGTTGGACCGCTCGAAGCCCGAGGACGACGACATGAGGTGGATGCTGACCGCGACCATCCTCACGTCCGATGCCGTCGATGAGCTCGTCGGCATCCACGACCGCTCTCCGGTACCGCTCCCACGTGAACTCTGGGATTGGTGGCTTGACCCGTCGCTCGTCGGCGACCAAGCGATGGTCGACGACGCCGTGAAAGCCGCGCTCCCGATCGCGGAACAGCTCGACGTCTACAGCGTGCGACCGTTCAAGGTCGGGCAGGACGGGCCCGCACTCATCGAGCCGGCCGAGTAGCGAAATGGCTGGGAAACCGCGGGTCCACGAGATCGCGAGCGAGCACCAGGTCAATTCCAAAGTAGCCATGAGCTTGCTGAAGGAGATGGGCGAGTACGTCAAAGGCCCGAGCAGCTCGATCCAGCCCCCGGTTGCGCGACGGCTCTCTGCCGCTTTGCAGGCCGCGGGGCATCCAAAGGTGGATCGTCGGCCTGCAATGCAACTTCCTCGCGTGACGGCTGAAGCCGCCGCGGGGCTTGTGGGTCAACTTCCGCATGCGATGCCGGAGTTCCTGGCGCTGCTGCTCGATGGGCTGCAGCGCACGGAGCCACGAGCGGGAGATGCGATCAGTGCCGCAACCAAGCACCGGTACTTCGCGATGTTCAGGCGGCACCCGGAGCAGGCCTCGCCGAGCGCCGAGCTCGACCTACCTCGACCAAGCGGCGTTGCACTGTTCCTCACCGAGGAGGCCCCATGGAGCGGCCGCCTCCTTGCGTGGTCACACACCAGTGACCAAACAGTCACCTCCATGCGTCTCGGGCTCATCGTCGCTGACCACGGGCGCGGCGCCAAGCTCAGAATCACGAACCACGAAGAGGAGCAGACGGGCGCCGTAAACGGATCCCTTCGCGGACCTCGAGCACGACGGTCGGCGCTCAGTGACGACATTCGCGCGGTGTGCCGCCGCGACTACGAACTGGGAGAGCGCGAGCGGATTCGCGAACGCGAAATCGACGCGGCTGAACGTAGACGGCCTTCGAGTGGACGCACACGCCCCGACGTCAATGTCGTCTATGTCTCTGCCCGAGCCGAACATGGCCCTGGCGAGAAGAGCGCCTCCGCGAACCCCCGCGAGGTCCAGTGGACGGTGCAGGGGCACTGGCGAAGGCAGTGGTATCCCACCAACCAGGAGCATCGACCGATCTGGATCTCGGAACACAGGGCCGGGCGGGTCGATGCCCCGCTCATCGTCCGCGATCGCGTGTACGTTTACGGCGCTAGTTGAGAGAGCGCGCTCTGGTGAAGCGAACGGGTCCCGGCACGCGCGGGCCGAGTCCACGGGGGGACAGTCTCGGCCAAATGTTCGGAATTGGGGGATACCGGCGCGCGGTCTTCTCGGGCGTGCTGCTTCGCGAGGGCGCGCGCATGTCTCTCGGGTAAGGAGACTGGCAGCGCCCGCGGGTTGCGCCCGAGGATTCCCGACGTGTCCCCAACAGCGTTCCTCGGGCGCAGCCCCATCTGCTCTGGACGCGCCTTTTGACGCGCGTTGAGCTGGTTTCAGCGCCGCGGAAGTGCGTCAATACGGGTACTGAATGTGTGCGATGCGGGCGTTGACCTGAGCCGGGTTGACGGCACAATACGGTATGGCTTTTGTGGGTTCACACCCTTGGGGTGGGCGATGGGGGAGTACCCGGTGGGTCGCCGTCGTTGGGTTCTTTTCGGTGGTTGGGTATGCCGGGGTCGCAGCGTTACAGATTCTGGTGTGGAATCCGCTCGCCGCGGTGCCGGGGCGAGCGCTGGCGGAGATCTACGCGGAGGCCGAGGCTGCTGGTCAGTCGCTCACCCCGGTTGTGACAATCCTGATCCTCGGTGCCGGGGGGTGTTTGGCCGGGTTGGTGCTCGGGTTCGCGGTGCGGGGTGTGTTCCCGGGCGTGTGGCTGATGGTGTCTGTTTATCTGCTGTTGCTGGTGTTCGGGGCGCCGGCGTATTTCATTGCGTCGTTTTCCCCGGGGATGTCGCTCGCGGATACTTACATGATCAGCGGTGGTGACTATGCCCCGTGGGGTCATGTTCTGATGCTCGTGAGTGCTGCCGCGTTGGCTGGTCTCGTGGCGATCGCTGTCGCCGCAGTAGTGAGGGGAATGCGTGGTTCGCGGGGCGGGGTATCCGCGGAGCAGGACGGTGCGCGGTGAAGCGGCAGTGTGTGTTGGTGGGTGCGACCGTGTTGTTGCTGACAGGCTGCGCTGCGCCCGAGCCTGAGCCAGTTCCGCAACCGGGCTCGGTGCGGATCCAGATCGGTACGGGTAGCTACGACAACGGGAGCGACCAGCTCCTCGTGACGGTCCACGACAGCACAGGTTCGATCCTCTTTGACGAGATGCTCCCGACGGGATCGGCGACCACGGTCGAGGACGTCGCACCGGGCGAGGTGACCATCGTGGTTGAGGATCATGGCGAGGTCACCGGCCAGATCGATGGCCAAGAGTTGAAGGTGCTCGTCGGGCCGCGGGACCTCACTCTCCTCCAATGACAAACACGAGTATCGCTCCTGCGAGATGGGGGAGCGGTCCGCGCGGAGAAGGGAGTGTCGGATAGTGACAATCGTGTTGCTGGTGATGGCATCTGCGTTCGCGGGGGCGGTGAACGGGCTCACCGACCGGTGGCGGTGGTGGCGACGCCTCCTCGTGGGAGCACCACTGCTTCTCGGGATCATCGTTTGGATGTTGAGCGTCGACTGGGTGCAGTACGGGGCGATTTCGCCTCTCGTGGCGTTGCCGGTGTTGTGGGTGACTGAAGCTCTGGTTCAGCCGGTGGTCTGGCGAAACCATCCCACGCTCGGAAAGCTCGGATACTGGGCCCGGATGGGAGTCCTCTTCAGGACCGGGTGGTGGGGGCCCAAGCTCGAAGAGCACTACCAACCCCGCAAGAAGGCCGACGCAAATCTTCCCTGATCTGTTGGCCCTTTCTGGAGGATCTTGCCTCGGTGGAGTGTGCTTAGTCGGGTTCGTCTTTCCAGTGGACCGGGTCGTTCATGCCGGCGGCCTTCTCGGCTTGGTGGAGGCGGTGTCCGGAGATCATGAATAGTGCGCCCATGCAGGTGCAGAACGCGACCGTCGCCGCGGCTTCGGTGTAGTAGCCGACTGGGTCTGGTGCGATGTAAGTGCCGTTGTCCCAGTTGACGATGGTGGAGACGGCGCCGAGCAGCATGAAGACGGCAAGCCACCAGCTCGTGACGGAGAGGTAGGTACAACGCCACCAAGGCCTGGCCGGGTCGCGGGCTTCACGCGTGCTGCGGAACGCTCGCACGAACAGTGCCCAGAACCCGATCTCAAGGCCGAGCCACAGTAGCGCACCCGTCACGGTGCCTTGCCAGGTGGTAACCGCGGCCGACACGAGTGCGACGTAGAGGACGATAATCAGCGCACGTGTCACGGGCTGCTGCACCCGGAGCGGCCACCAGGCGGGTCGGGTCGTGCGGGGCGTCCGAGGGTTCGACATCGTGCGCTCCCCTGTATTACGGCGGTGTGGGCAGGGTGTGGGTGACGCGGTCACCGCCGCGCCACCCACATCAGGTCATGCCCCGGTTCCCACGGTGCGTGACCTGAGCTCGACTGACAATGTTTGCCCAAGCCAGACGAATCAATCGTGGCCCGCCGCCCGGCTATGGCATGCCCAACCGGTGGTGGATCAGTACTCGCCACCGGCGGGTTCAGTGTCGAGGGTGATGAGGAATCCGGTGCGTTGTTGGATGGGTGGGTAGCTCTGGTCGTGTTCGGGAACGCAGAACCACCCGAACGTCGCGGTCCCCTCGATCCCATATGGCAGCACGGCCGTGTATCCAGCCTCGAGTGCCTCCTCGGGGAGCCCGGCAGCCGCTTCATCCATCTCAACACTGCCCGCATCTTCTGGGGCGTCTTCCTGATCGAGGCGGGGCCGTTCGAGGTGGTCGAGTTCGGTGGCGGATTCGGTGCCCGGGACCTGTGTGTATCCGCCGTCGCCGGCTTCGGAAGTGTAGGTCGCGGTGACTTCCCGGATACGCCGAACGGTCCCGGTCATCGTGATCGTGGGCTTCTCATCGATGGAGTGGCTGACTTCGATGTGGGTGATCTCATCTTCGAACGCATCGAACGTGTAGTCCGGCTCCTCGCTACGGGCGCGGACCGGCATGGTGACGTCGACCCCGACTTCGATGTCGGAACCACAACATTCCCACGCCCACCCGTCGACCCAAACGATCAGGTGTTTATCGGCCCGGGTTTGTCCGAGGGGTTCGGAGTTCGTCTGGGTGGGGTCTGCTTCCTGCATGGGTGTCCTGGGGGTGATCGTTATGCGGCCGAGGTGTGGGTGGCGGCGACCCATTCGGGGTAGTCGTGGTCCTTGCCGATGCTGCAGTAGCAGCTGACCAGGACTCGCTTCCCTGTGGTTGGGTTGTCGTGGTACTCGACGTGGCCGGTTTTGGAGAGCGCGTTGGGCTGGTTCTGGGTCATTGCTTCCTCACAGATGTTGGGGTGGTGGCTCGTCTCGTTGAGGGGCCACCACTTTTCAGGGAGATGGTGCTGACAGTCGGGCGATTCCGTGGCCTGACACACCTTCAGACGAGCCCACCGCCCTGACCTGAAAGGGCTCGTCGAGACCAGCATGGACGCGCCGACCCGGGTGCTCGACGTGCGGCAAGCCCCTTACGTGCCCGGCGTGCGCGATTTGGGTATGAGCGCGGAATGGCGCTGATCAGGGTTCCGGGGCGTGTCTCAGGTGTTGGTGAGTCCGAGGGCTGAGGCGCGGATCTGGAGGAGGGTGGCCTCGGTGATGCCGGCAGCGTTGTTGCGATGGGTGGCCCATTGCTGGGCGTGGTTGAGGTTGGACCTGAATGTTTCGATGTCGCGTGGACGGCGGCCTTCATTTTCGATGAGCCTTGCTCGGGCGTACTGCTCGATCGGGGAGTTGCCTTCGATGCCGAGTTTCAGCGACTCCGGTACGGGGTCGTTGATGGTGCCGAGGATCCTGCTGAGCTTCTCCTGATGCGCGAATACGTCGCCGCGATCGTGGATTGACGCGTGACTTTGTCAACTCAAGTTGGCCCAGCTCTGACGGGTCGATTTGGCCCAAGTTGGATATTCGGGCTTACCGAATCTGATCGAACTGGGTACTGAATCATCCTGGTTGCGTAATGGACGCTCGGTCGGCGTGGTCATGCTGATTGCACGGTCGCTGGCTTCTTCTCCGCTCATGGGGGCACTGTCGGCGCCGTTCGATGTTGAACGGGAAGGAGCACGGATGAGGTTCAAGAGCGTGTGCATGGCGGGCGGGATCGCTGCGCTGCTGGTAGCAACCGGGTCGACGGTGGCGAGTGCTGAGGAGCCGCTGAATTCGTCGCTCGAGGTGGTTGAAGAAGTGGCGCCGGAAGTCTTTGCCGATGCTCATCCTGAGGTTTCGGTTGATGGCTCAACGGCCTCGGCCGAAGTGACGATGCCTGGCGACCCGGCCGAGGTCGTGGCCACGGCAGAGGTCGAGGCTGACGCGAGTTCCATCACAATGGGTGGACTTGTTGGTGAGCCGATCACGCTCACGATCGAATCGGAGTACGACGTTGCCCCCGAGCTTACGGACAGCGGTGAACTCCTCGTAGAGAATTCGTCCGGGATCTCGTCGGTGGCCGTGATCAAGGAAGACGCTTCGGTACAGGTCGCGAGCACGTTGGACGGTCCAGAAGCATCCGAGCGGATTCCCTACGAACTCACCTCCGATGTGCCGACAACGCTTCAGATCACCGATTCCGGAATGGTGCTCCAGCTCGATGCCCAGGGCGAGCTCGTGGGTAGCGTCGCGCCCCCGTGGGCCCGTGACGCGGCTGGTCGTGACGTGCCCACGCACTTTGAAGTGTCGGGCAATGAGCTCGTGCAGGTCGTCGAGCATCACATGAGCGGATTCGAGTATCCGATCGTGGCTGACCCCTACGCGGGGAAGAACCTCTTCGGCGGTATGAGCTACAGCTTCACGAAGAAGGCGTTCTCGATCACGAAGTCTGCCTATGGTGCCAAGATCCACTACCCGACGAACTACTGGATCTTCACCAGTTACGGATGGAAGGAGTTCCTTGCCCGAACTCCGGCGCGTTCGTTTGTGAATACCTCGGTTCACCAGCAGTACGACTGTCATGCCGCGGGCGGCTACTATAACTGGGCGGGCGCGACCTGGGATTTTGAGACCTACCGACCTGCCCGGACGGGTGGGAACTGGGGCTTCGGGTCCGCGATCCATCACTGCAATTGGACGACTGCGAGCCGGTACTGACCGATGAAGAGGGCAGCTCTCTCGATCGTGGCCATGCTGTGCGTGGCCGGTTTGGCAGGGTGTGCTCCAGCGGCGAGTGTCGACCTTCAGACGGTGTTCGATACTGAAGCCGCCGACATCCTGACGAATCAACACGATGTCACGGACACAGCATGCGAAGCCGTTGCGGGGTGCGTGCAAGCCCTGGAAGCAGACCAAGCGTTGATCCTGAAGTTCGACTCTGCTGGATCGGCCGAGTCCGCAGCGCGTGAGGACGATGATCTCGCCGGCGAAGTCTTCGTCGTGAGGTGGTCAGCTGACCCCACCAGATGGAATCGGTCCTTCGTGCTGAATCTGCTCGACACAGCTCATCGCTCCAAGTAACGACAGTCGCGCGTCAGCTGACTTTGGGTATCCGGTCTCCTCCGCGATCAACCAATGGGCGGGGGGTTCCAATCTGGAGCCCCCGCCCATGTCGCGCATCGTCAGTTCAGCCGACGCCCCTCTGCGTCCGGGCGTGGTTGAGGCGGTAGGAGTCGGTGCCGGTTTCGATGATGGTGCCGTTGAACGTGAGGCGATCGATGATCGCTGCACACAGTCTGGGGTCGGTGAAGGTCTCGGTCCATCCGCTGAATGACTGGTTCGACGCGATCGCGACGGAGTTCTTCTCTTCTCGTTCTGTGAGGACTTGGAACAGGAGCTCGGCGCCGCGGCGGTCGAGCTCCATGTAACCGAGCTCATCGATACACAGCAGGTCGACTCGGCCATATCTGGCGATCGTGCGGGCGAGCTGTTTCTCGTCGGCGGCTTCGACGAGCTCGTTCACGAGCTTGGTCGCCAGCGTGTACTTGACCCGGTAGCCCTTCTCCGCGGCCGCGGTGCCGAGCCCGATGAGGAGGTGGCTCTTCCCGGTGCCGCTATCGCCGATCAAGCAGAGCGGGTCGCCACGACGGACCCAGTCGCCGGTCGCGAGTGTGTGGATGGTGGCGGGGTTGATGTTCGGGTTCGCATCGAAATCGAAATCCCCGAGCCACTTCTGCCGCGGGAACCCGGCACCGTTGACTCGACGGATCGTGGACCGGCGGTCACGGTCGTCGCACTCCGCCAGGAGCAGTTCGGCGAGGAACCCTTGGTAGGAGAGCTGCTCGTGATGGGCGACGCGGATTGCTTCGTCCATGACGGCCCGGATCGTGGGCAGCCGTAGCCGGCGGCAGGCTTGGTCGACTGCAGCTTGGGCGGCTTCCTCGGTCATGCCGCGCTGGCGGCGAAGCGTGGTCGTGATGCTCGTGGCGCTGGGACTCATGTGTTCGTCGTTCCTTCTTTCTCGATTGGGTCGATAGGCGCGGCGGGCTGCCGGCGCTTCAAGAGCTCGTCGTAGTGCGCGACTGACGGCAAAGGTCGCCGATCCGGCGGGAGCCCCGCGATGACGGCCTTGGGATCGGTCAGGCGGCGTTGGGTCAGGCTGACAACTCGCTGCTCGCGCACGTCGCGTTGTTCAACGTGATGTCGGCTCAACGTGGCCCCACCCGCATGCAGGCGCGCCTCGACCGCGACGACGTCGGCTGATACAGCGCCCACGGTCAGCGCCGCACGGATCCCGCCGATCACGTCTGCCGCGCGCATGGTGCGGTGCAACAGGAGGACCTCGATCAGCTCGCGGGTGCCGACCGCGTCACCGTTCACCTTCCGGGACTCCTGCCAGAACGCCTCGTGCGCCGCAGTGAACACACCCTGTTCCCGCGCCTTGGCCAGCGCGGTCGATCCGGGGAACGCGCCGGGCTTGTGGCGCAGGACTTCGAGGTAGTGGTCCAGCATGATCGACTCACCACCACGCGCAACGACACGTTCGTGACGAGCGATCTCGGTGCGGCCGTCGAAGATGACGACCTCGGACGCGCGAAGCGATACCCGCACCTGCCGGCCGATGAACCGGGCCGGGACGGAGTACTCGCCATCCTCACCGTGACCAGCGACGACCGATCCACTCGTGGATGCACCACCAACCCTGGGTCGAACCGCTCGGCCGGCAACGGTGCCAGCAGCGGCCGCTCGGTCGCATAGTCGTCCTCGACCTTCGTACGCCGGCTCCCGATCCGTCGCTGCTCGTCACGGGCATCCCAGCCGCGGACGAGCCCGTTGAGCTCCGCAAGCGAGTCAACCTCGGGCGGTGGCGACAGCCAGGTCCGGCGGAACCTGCCGATATCACCCTCGATGCCGCCCTTCTCATGCGCACCCTTGATCCCGGGCTGGCAATAGAACGCGTCGAACCCGTAGTGCGACCGGAACAGCACCCACCGGTCATTCTCGACCCGCTTCCGATCCTTCCCGTTCACGACCGACTTCACCGCCGCGGTCAAGTTGTCGTACCTGATGTGCCGCGTCGGGATCCCACCGATCTCCTCGAACGCATCGATGTGGCCCTCGAGGAACGCTTCCTGCGACTGCGTCGAATACACACGATGGATCGCCTTGCCCGAGTGCGACAACCGCAACGCGAAGAGATGACACTTCGTCTTCACCCCGGCCAATACGACCCAGACCTCACCGAAGTCGACTTCCGCCTCAGCACCAGGAGCATGCTCCTGCGGGACGAACACCTCCGGCAGTCGGCCCGCCTCAGCCTCAATCGCCGGCTTCCGCTTCGCGACGTAGTCGCGCACCGACCCGTACGACACATTCGCGCCGTGCTCGTCCAACAGACGCTGATGAATCCGCGTGACCGATTGCTTCTGCTTCTTCGGCGCCGTCAGGTTCTGGCGCAACATCTCATCCATCGCCGACTTGAAAGGTTCAAGCTTCGATGCGACACGAACCGGCGTCTTCCGGAGTGGCGGCACGGGTGACGCCAAGGCCTGGCGAACCGTCCGACGGTGTACCCGGAAGCGCTTCGACAATGCAAGTACGGACAGCTCTTCAACACGCGCTGCGCGCCTGATCTCGGCGTACAGATCCACTCTCGACCCCAATCGGCGGCCCTCCCGTCCAGAACACGAACGAGAACCACGCTGAGGGTGGGCCAAATCAAACCGACAAGACAACCCCGGCAAGTCGAGAACTGGGCCAGACCAAGCCGACCGCCCTGGGCCACTTCAACCTGTCAGAGACACAGGTCAAGCGAGCGAGTCACGAGGTAGAGGTACTTCAGCGCCGCGCCGGCGTTCGGGAAGTGCCCGCGGGCCCCTAGCGGGCGCGGTGGTTGCGGGGCATTGAGTGACTCGATCGCGTTCGTCGAGCAGATCGCCCTGCGGATCTCGATGTCCCAATCCAGGAACCGGAACGAACTCCGACCACGCGTTGTGCCACAGCCTGCTGATCGCCGGGTATTGCTCGCCCCACTTCGCGTCGAACTCACGGAACCGTTCGGCCGCGGCTGCTTCGGTCGGCGCAGTGTGGACCAGCCTGAGGCCGTTGCCCATCTCCTCCCAGCAGTGCCGGGATGTGAACGGAATGGGTTCCGGATCAGCTGGATGATGCAGGTCTGCACCATCGTGAGCGGCCACGCGGTGTTGATCGATTCGGGAGCTGCGGCTTCGTCTGCCCCGACGCTAGTCCCTTCGGCAAAGCGCTGTCACCCATCCGTGCAGCAGGTCCTCGTTCAGGTGAGCCCGTGTGGCGTCTTCTCCCACTTATGTGGCGCCCGGACAGATTGCCAGAGCGCCCTCCACGCCGCGATTGCGTGGAGGCACCAGTAGGCGGGACTGAGGAGTGCGAGGAGCAGAAGTCCACCTCGGTACCTCTTGTAGCCGGCGTATGCGGTGAGGCCGATGACAAGCAGAAGTGTCATCGCGCTCATGAGGTAGCTTGCGAGCAGGAGGGTGGATTCGACGGGCGGGTAAGGGACAAGGCCGGTGAGCTGAACGATGGGGAGAGCGAGCAGGATGGGATACATCAGGAACGCGACGGGGGTGCTGAGGATCAGCGCAAACACACTCACTACACCTCGGAGGCCTGCGTCCTGGAAGAGCCGGATCGGATGTCTGGTGTACACGCCAGCGGTGAGGATGTATCCCTTGATCCATCGTGTGCGTTGACGAATCCAGGGCCAGACTCGACCGCAGGCTTCTTCCCAGGTCGTTGAGTTCAGTACGTCTGTGCGCATCCCTGCTGCACCAATGCGCATCCCAAGGTCGGCATCCTCGGTGACGTTGTATGCATCCCAGCCACCAAGTGCACGGAGAGCTTCAGTGCGAAAGTGGTTGGAGGTGCCTCCCAGTGGAATTGGCAGCCGGGCCTGCTGCAGGCCCGGCAGCATCGTGTCGAACCAGAATGCGTACTCGAGTGCGAACAGTCGGGTGAGGTTGTTGGCTCGCGCGTTGTAGTAGTGCAAGCGGGCTTGGACGCACGCCAGCCGGCCATCGGGATCCGCTCGAAACGCGGCGACGGCTTTGCGTAGCTGGTCGACGTCGGGCTCGTCTTCAGCGTCGTACACGACGACGTGTTCGCCAGTTGCGAAGGAGAGCGCGTAGTTGCAGGCCCGAGGTTTCGTACGGATCGGCCCGTCCGGGACAACGATGATTTCGAAATTCGCAGGCAGGTTAGCCCGCGACAGCGCCGTTTGAGTCAGCTCGTCGACTTCTTCAAGGATGAGGAGGACCTGTAGCCGTTGTTGCGGGTAGTCCAGTCCAGCGAGGTTGCGAACGATCCGTTCGGCTACGTTCGCCTCTTCGAATAGCGGGACCAGCACGGTGTACGTAGGGGAGGAGTCGACGGATTCACCGCGAAGCCGTGGGGCGGCGCGAGTGCTTCGCTTCTGCCAGATTGTCATGGCGGCGGTGAACACCTTGAACGCGACGTTCACGCCGATCGACAGGAAGACGACGAACCAGACGATGTACAGAGCGCTGGCGTAGTCCCATATGCAAGCTCCGACGAGCCCGAGCACCAGAAGGGCAGGAACGACGAGTTGCCACCAGACAAGCCCGCGCTTCGAGGATCGCTCGGGATGTTGCAGATGGAAATCCTCGGTTGCGTTGTGAGCGAGTTGGTTACCGTACGCGTCCTCGAGATGCCGACGTAGTGTCGCCGGCGTGGCGATCATGATCCCACTCAGGTTCCCGCCGAGGGCCTCGTCGATGCGGCGAGCATCCGATTCTGAAGGCAGCCGGTCGACTGCGACCGTCACACCGTAGCGGGTGTGGTGGATTGGCACCCAGCGCTCCATGGCGAACCGTTTCGCGTCGGTGGGTACTTCGATCGGGGTCGGCCTGGGGTGCTGCGTGAACTCTTCAAGCCCACCGAGAACTGCTAGGAGCCTCGCGCGATCTTCGGGAGATAGGTGTCCCGAGGCTGCGTATTGTTCGATGGCGTGAGCTGCTCCGCGCTCGGATTGTGTCGTACCGATGAGCAGCTCGGGCAGGACGACTTCGGCAGGATCCGCCCGTCGAACGAGTTCATCGTGAACCCGGCGGAGCGCCTCAATGCGTTCGGCGTATCGCCGCGCGCGGTGCCGGGTCCGGCGCAACGGCAAGCCGTTCTCGGCATAGTGCATCTGAGTTCCCAACGTGTGCGGCGGGGCGAACATTCGGTGGTCGGGATTGAAGACGTGTCGGGACGGTCGGATGCCGTCCACGGCGACTTCGCAGGGCAGGGCCAGCGCTGAGCCGACGTTGGCGCCTCGCTTCAGCGTTGCGTTCGGTCGAATGTGTTGGGCCGCGGTCGACCCGGCTTGAGCCGGTCCACGTTCTGACGCGCCGACAACCCCTCGTTGTGGAACTGAGGTATCCCGACGGCTCGGACGGGTTCGGTCGAGTGTTCAGTCATGGCATCTCGTACGAGCAGGCAGGGGTGCGCTGCAGTCGATGACGCTCCAATTGAGACGATGACCCAGTGAACCGTCGGACCACCGCGACCATGTGAGGTGCTGCGCTCGGCCGAGGGATCATGATGCTTCGACCGCGGATCGCGGCGCTTCGGGCGCATTCTCGACCAGCTGACGGAGATTCGTGAGGTAGTCGGCGACGAGTTCCCGTTCGATGTTCATCTGCGCGAGGCGAGCTTCCGCATCCGAGATCAGGTCGCTGTTCTGCTGTGTCGCATCGGAGATGATTGTTTGCGCGCGTTTGCGCGCGTCTGCGAGCAACGAATCCGCCTCCTGCTCGGCTTCGCCAAGGATTCGGTCCGACGCAGCTTTCGCGTCGT
Source organism: Agromyces sp. S2-1-8 (assembly GCF_021129215.1). Classification (GTDB taxonomy): domain Bacteria; phylum Actinomycetota; class Actinomycetes; order Actinomycetales; family Microbacteriaceae; genus Agromyces; species Agromyces chromiiresistens. The sequence goes on from NZ_JAJOLP010000002.1 coordinate 26,575, forward strand.
TCTGCAGTTCGTCGCAGCTCTCACGGATCCGCGAGGCTTCCGTTCTGGCGGCCTCGAGATCCCGGCGTGCAGCGTCAGCCTGACCGCGAGTCGTCGCGACCGTGGTCTCGCGGTGCTCTCGTAGCTCCCTCTCCGCCTCGTCTCGGGCAGCAGCGAGTTCGACGGCAAGCTCGGCCCGGGCATGTGCGATGCTCTGCTCGGATCGTTGCGCCGCGTGGGCGAGCGCAGCTCGCTGCGAGTTCTGCTCCTTTTCGAGCTCGATACGGGCCTGCTCCGCACTCGATTCAAAGTCAGCACGAGCTTGGTCGAGTTCCAACTCGAAATCGGCACGACGTTGCGCCAGTTCGACGGCCAGGCTGGCACGCTCTCGCTCGACGTCCACGGCGACTTTGGCGTGGGCGGCAACTCGCTCGCGCTCAAGTTCGACTTCGAGTTGTTGTCTCGTCGCGGCGGCTTCCGCCTCCAGCGCTGCGCGTGCGAGCACGAGCTCGGTCCTCGTGCGGTCACGTAATGCATCGAGTTCCGCCCGCTCCTGCGCCACTGCATCCTCGAACTCTGCTTTCGCAGTGGCGAGCTCGGTGGCTGCTTCGGTGCGTGCTCGCTCGAGTGAGGCTCGCGTGTCTAGCCGCTCTTGGTCGAGATGTTGACGCGCTTCTGCACGCGCAGCCTCCAGCTCCATCGTGACTTCGGATCGAATCTGTGCGACTTCCTCATCAAGCTGCGCGGCCTCGGCCCGCGCCTCCCGGGTTTCTGCTTCCACCTGCGCGTTGAGCTCGGCCGCTTGTCGATTCGCGGTGGCAACGATGGATGCAGCAGTTTGCTCGGCGTCACTGAGCTTCTCGGCAAGGTCGGAGGCGAGGCGTTCGCGTTGGTCGGCCGCTTCGAGCTCAGTTGCGGCGCGCAGGCGGTCCGCCCGCTGCTGAGCATCTTCAATAAGTTGAGATGCTCGCCGTTCTGCCTCTGCTCTGGACCGAGCAGCGAGCGCTGCGGCGGCGGCAACCGTCTGCTCGGCCTCGGCTTTCGCTTCTACTATGAACTGATCGGCTTCAGTTCGGGCCTTCGCGCGTGTTGCTGCGGCATCGACGTCAGTTTGCCGGATGAGCCGGGTTGAGTGCTCCTCCGCCGTGCGTAAAGCGTTCTCGAGCTTGACGCCCAGACCGGTATAAGTCGGGCTTGCAATCTCGTTCAGCTCCGCCTCGAGGTCAGCGATGCGACGGGTCTGATCTGCGAGCTGTACAGACTGTATTCCAAGATGTTCTTGCGCAGACGCATACTGCGCCCGAAGGGTACGAAGGGCTGCATTGACCTCATCACGGTCGTACCCACGAAATGCTTGGGCGAATTCAGATTCCACCTCGGTCGGCCCCTCTCGCTCTTGGCACTTGAAAGCCTGCCGCTGCAAGTTGTCCGATGCGCCCGTCAGGCGACTTGTGCCGTGCTGTGTTGAGCAGGTTGAGTAGACCGGTTCGGCGTCACTGCGTTCCGGGGCGACACGCGAAGGCCCAGCTGAGGTTCAGGATCGACTTGTTCGCCAGGTCTGGCGCCGCGGGTCGGTGTCCTCTCCGCGGCGCCAGAGCGTGGAGGTGGTGCAGAGCACCTGGGGGTCCCACCACGCACCTGGGGGTCCCACCACGCTGGTTCTAGTGTGCCGACGGCACGGGCCGCCGATAATGGCAGCGGCATCGTGCTGTGTAACCCTCGGCCAGATTACGTAGTCCTATCAGTCGCGTTGCGAGTTCGCCGCGCAGTGACGTCCGGTGTGCACGGATCTCATCTCGTGAGGGGAAGGCTCTCACTCGGCGAGTCCGAGATGCTAGCTGACGTTTGGGTGGGTGTCGACATACCGTTTGAGCTCTTGCCGGTTGGAAAGTTCCAGCTTCCGCATGATCCGGTGCATGTGGCTTTCAACGGTTCGTACGCTCAACACAAGTCGGGTTGCGATTTCTGGATTTGAAAGTCCGTCACTTACGAGTTGGGCGACCTCGCGTTCACGATCGGTGAGGCTGATCGATGAACTTCCGAAGCGGGCTGTGTCGATTTGCCGGCCATCGAAGACCGAAAGGTACGTGTTCACTTCTGCCTCGGCGCCTTCCGCACGCTGGAGGTCGCCAGCAGCGCGAGACCATTGGGCGATATGCCGATAGGCGGCAACGGCAAGGCCGGCCCGTCCTGCCGCGCTGAGCAAGGGGACTGCATCAGCCATCGCGGACGGGTCTGCAGCGGCGAGTGCCCGGAGGTACTGAACATGGGAGAGAAGGAGACCGCCGCCGAGTTCCTCGGCGCGTTCGACGGCGACGGCGAAACGATCCTGGTTCGGTGATACCTCCACAGCGGACAGCATGCCCATTGCGGCCGAAAGCCGCCCGCCTCTCTCCCAGAGATCCTCCGAAGAGGCCCACAGCAGATCAGCCGCCTTCTCCCGGTCACCGTTAAACGCAAGGAGCTGAGCTTGCGCCCATGCCTTGTTCTGCGTCGGAAGCGGGCTGTCGGGACGATCTAGGGCGGCGACCTCCTCTGCGTATCGAGCGCCGAGCGCGACGCTTCCCGCGCGAATGGCGACGACGGCGGCCGAGTTGAGGAGACCCAAGTGGAGCCAAGCCGAAAAGGGTGAGTGTTCGCCAGCGGCCAACAGGGTGTTGATGAGACGCTCGGCGGGTTGATAGTCGCCAGCGAGGAGGTAGCAGAGCACAACGACTGCACCGAACGCGCGGGTGCCGTCGACGTCGAGTATTCCGTGTGCCTCGTCAAGGCCTCGGAGGCACCAGGCGAGTGCAGCGTCCCCTCTGCCCTCGGTGAGCAGGGCCAATCCGTACAGGGCGCGGGCCTGTGCCGAGCCGCCCTTGTCGAGCCGCTCGAGCCGGCGGAATACGCGTTGTGCGTCCGCGAACCGGCCAAGACAGGCCAGCACGAATAGCTGTGCTTCCAAGAGCGCGATCTTGACTGGTTCGGAAAGTTCGTCCGTTACTTCGAGGCGCTCCGCGAAGTCCTCCGGAATCTTTCGGAAGTTTGACAGGAGCATGACTTCTGTGGCATCGAGTAGTCGGCCGTAGTCCGCGAGTCGGGCGCTGTGAACTCGCAATTCAGCAAGCGCGGCCTCAAGGTCTCCGTCAGCATATGCGCGCCATCGGGCGCGAAGGCTTGCATAGCGAGCCTGGCTGAGTGGATCCCCGATGGTGGGATCGGTGGTCGCGAACGCGTGTTCGACAGCGGCCTGGGAACTGGGGGAGAGGATGAGTGTGTTCACGTAGTCGACGACGGTCGATGGTGAAGGATTACGTTCCCACTCCGCATGGCTGACAATGCGTCGCGTACGCGCGCGTTCTTGAAGCAGACGCACGAAGAGCGCATCTGCTTCGGCAAGGGTGGGGTTGCCCGATTCGAGCTCTTCGAACAATGCGGTTAGCGAATCGGTCGAACCCAACCGGGCGGTGATCAACTCCGTCAAACGAATTCGTCGCGCGACCAGCGGCTCATGGCGGAAGAACTCGACGAGCAGCGGGGGCGTGACCGTCACAAGTTGACGGGTCGCTGACGGAACCAGATGAACCATCGCTCGTTCTTCCAACAGCTCGAGCGTCGGCCAGTCGATGAGCTTGCGTACGGTTGCAACGTCTGCGACGCCGACCAGTGCGATGATCTCCAGTGCGTCGCGAGCTTCGGGGCCTAGATTCTCGAGGTACCCCTCGACGATTCCGCGCAGTCCGGGGCTCCAGAGATCGCGTGTCGCAGACCACTCCTCATCGACGAGGGCTATCCTCCCTTCACGACTTGCCGCCTCCACGAGGTTGAGGGCGAGGCCGATGACACCGCCGGACTTGGCGAAGATCCGACTCATCGTGCTCGTCTCGACTGGTCCTCCAAGGTACGCAGACACAGCGTTTTCGAGTTCGTCGAAGCGGAGCGGCCTCATCTCGACGACGAAGGCAGGCGCGAGTGTGGACGCGCTTAAGCCGCTCGGTGTATGGCGAGCGGGAAGCCCCTGCAATCTGGAGAGCACAATCGGCAGACCAGTCTCACGTCTGATCGACTCAGCCACTCCCCAGGACGACTCGTCGAGATCATCCCAGTCGTCAAGGAACAGGGCAGATTTGGGGGCCTTGGTTGATCTCGCGAGCATCTCCGCCGTCGCGCGAAGGGGATTCGCGACTCTTGAATCCGAAGGGCCCAAGCCCGCAAGGTGAAGCGCGGCGAGCGGGTGCTGGCGGAGCGAAGCAACACCTCGGATCGTGACGACCGACCATCCTTCATCGCTGAGCGCCTGCTCGAGATCGGCGAGGAACCTTGTCCGCCCACTGCCCCGGCTGCCGACGATGTCGACGCAGAGACCGGCTTTTACCAAACGCAAGGCCATTGAGAGGTCTTGTTCGCGGCCAACAGCCATGACCTTCTTCTTCCTCAACGCGGGCTCCTACTGCATGAAGTTAGCGTGCGAAAGCCATCATCTGGAAGCACTGACTCGAATCCATCCGGATCGATCGATCGCACAGGCACAGTTGACGTGCGGGCTTTAGCTGCTCGGGGGGGGGGGGGGGGGGCAAGAGCACTTCTGTTCACACGCTCAGTGTGAGCTCGACACTCAGGGCCAGGATCTCGTCTGCGGCTACCTAGGTGCGAGGGCCTGGTTGCTGAGTATGAACGCGCCTACTGCGCGGCCTTTGTCAGGACCTGGCACGTGCGACGCACTTGCGTGCGCTCGCAGAAGGGGCGAGGGAACCTGGGTGGAGAGACCGTCAGGAAGCACCCGCGGTCTCTCCACCTGCGACCTCGCCGAGCTCATGTCGCGCCCTCAGCGTAGCTGTGCAAGTGCAGGCGCGAGCGAGTCGGCTACGAGTGATCAGGGCTGATCACACCTGTGCAGTGTGTCGGCGCACCAAACTAGGGGCGCCCCTGCTGCTCTGCAGTGCAAGGCGTGTCGCCGTTCCGAGCGGCGGGGATATCCGCTCGAGCGACACTCAAATCGGCCCGAACTCTGGATGCTAGCCACCGCTCGTATGGGGCCGTTCCGGGGGTCCCGATCGCTCAAGCATGACACTGCAATTCGCTCCGTCTGTGCTGCTATGTGGTCGTTCTTCACGTGATGGCAAGCGGCCCGAGGCAGGCTGGACACCGCAGACGCGCGTGCCCAAGCGGCCGCCCCTACCGAAGGATCGACCAATCGAGTTGTTGATGTGCCCGGCGAGCCTTGTGCCCCGTCCCACCGCCGATATTCGCAAGCGCCGCATGGTGGCGGGCGTTCTTGAAACGGGCCTGGTGGCTTGTCATCGCTGTGGTGGCGATGTGCCAGTGGTTCGCCTGGTCGAAGATGCTGGCAAACACGAGTGGCGCTATGCCGAGCACCGTGCCCAGTGACTCGAGATGCCGTGCAGGCCAAGAGGCCTGCACGGTCGCTCGTGAGCTCTGCGCGTCGACGTCGGATCGTTGGTCCGGGCCAGCCCGACCGGCTCGGACTCAACTGCGCGCGTGAGCGGAGCCCTTCGCGTTGCTGCGCGCCCACTGCACTTGCCGCTCAATGGTACGGATAGTTCGGGGCGCGACCACGGGCATGTGGGTTGTAGTCCCATCGTTCGGATTGAAACCCCTACCGTTGATGAAGGGCCCATCGGGGGGCGAAGCACCATTCGGGTTGGTGCGTCACGGTGGTTCCGCTGGCCTTTCGGCGCAGCGGAACCACCGTTCTCTATATCGGGGTGGTTGAAGATATCGGGGTGGTTGAAGCGTTCGCCGCGTTCAACGCCCGGCCCACGGTCAGGGGCGTGGGCAGCTCTGAAGAGGTCCTGTGGGACCGTTTCGCCCACTCTCAGCGTCGCTTGCTGCACCGCAAGATGTACTTAACCTGCTGGACCGGCCACGGGTTGTTAGCCGAAGGATGCGGAGAGGGTGTCCGGCCCTGCTGGGATCGGGTCGTGTTGGAGATCAATAATCAGTTTCAAGGCGTCGGAGAGAATGACGAATTTCTTGTTGATTTGAACGTCGACGACCCCGGCGGGAAGCGCCCGTGGTCGCTTTGGCGATCGGACGCGACCCTCACGGGTCGCGTCGCGAACGGAATGCTCGCGTGGGTCATAAGCGGCGTCCTCGTGGCGGCCGCGATCGGACTGGCGGGAGTTCTGTTGCTCACGTTGGCAGTACCGGCCCTAGCGGCCGGGGCAGGCATCGTCGTCCAACTGGCGCCCTAACATCAACGCTGACCGTCGCGACAACACCTGACGATTCGGAAGTCGCCTGCGTCCGGGACCCGCCTGGGTGGTCGGCCCCACCCACCGGGACAAATTCCACCCTGATCGGCGGAGCGTTTCGCGAGACATGCGTGTGTTGTTTCACGATGGTGCTGCATTACAAACATCCGAGCGCTCACGGAAGCTGACCTGTGTTGGGATGTCCGCACGGCTGGGATGGCACCCGCCCGGCTTGCTGACCCGGATGTTGGGAACCGGGCGGGTGCGACACGCTCCGTCGTTCGTTACCCCCGACAGTCGCGGAGCGTTCTCCCCGGGAACCCGACGTGCCCTGGGGAGGATCTGGAGTTGTCCCGGACTATGAGAGCGCATCCCGGCCGGGTTCTCTACAACCTTTGGTGGCCGAGATGCGCTCCCTGAGGCATCCGGCTGGCAAGGGGGACCTCTTCAGCCGGGCCGCGCACCCTCGGATGCTCTACGTGACGTCCAGGGTGTCGTGCTGACGCTACTGGGCGGTCAGCGGGCTGTCTTCATCCCTTTCGGAGTATCTTTCAGCGCCAGGCACTCCCGGGGAAAGCGGCGCAGGGGCCTCTGGCTGGCGCAGGTAGGCGGGGCAGCGGCTCCGGGGGTTCGTATGTCGCGCAACGTAGCTGAGCCGCCGCCCGCTCTCGGGGCGTATTCACCCGCGACAGGTGATTTCACCCGCTACCCCCTCTCTGGTCTTGTCGCCCGCTTTCGTGGCCGGTCTACTGGTTAGCGCGGAGACCTCGCCGCGGGCCATCTCCTGGGCGGGTGCAGTTCGCATCCTCTGGGCGATCCGAAGTCATCACCAAGCGCCTGCCGCAACGTGGGGGTCACGGCCAAGGACCGCCGCTTGAAGTGCCCCCGCCATTTAGCCCTGACGAAGGAGGAGCATGGCTGCCCTTTCCCCCGCCGCTGCTAGTGCCGAAGTGACCGTTTTCGTGACCACTCCAACCCGCGCGAATGTCCACATGGAAGGTTCAGTGATCCAACTCGAGGCCACCGACCCGGTCGCTCTCCGAGAGCAGATCGTCGCGGTGTTGCTCGAGCACGCGAGTAAGAATGCGATGACCGTCACTGCGGCGTTGATCGATGATGCGTCGGATCTCGTCCTTACCGTTGGCCCGGATGGCACCGTCGTTGAGGGGCCCCGCGCGGTATCACGCCCCTTTGAGCAGGCAGGGCCGGCAAACTCTGAGCTATCAGGCTTCCACCGCGCGGCGATGCGCGTGAACGATACAGCCCCCGCCCCCGACGAAGTGCTGAAGTTGGCGACTGAGGCGGCCCGGCACCGCCCGACCGTGGACGACCTGCTCGCGACGCGCCCGCGAGAACGGGTTGTCCGGGCGCAGCAGGGGTGGCAGGGAGCCGTCCGCAGATTGACGCGTGGAGTGATATCGCCGACCCCTGGTTCGGCCGAACTGCTCCGCAACAGCCAAATCGGGCGCGTGCGCAAGCGACTCGATGGCGCCCGTACTGTCGTGATTCTTAACCCGAAGGGAGGGGCGCACAAGACCACGAGCGCGCTACTGTTGGCTGCCACATTCGGCCGCCTCCGGGGCGGATCGACGCTCGCGTGGGACAACAACGAGACCCGTGGCACGCTGGGGTGGCGTGCACAACATGTGCCCCACCACCGCACGGCGGTGGACCTCCTCAGCGAAATCGAGCGGTTCGAAGTTCCTGCCAATGCGAGCCTCGCCGGCTTGGACGACTTCGTTCGTGCCCAGATTGATGCGAAGTTCGACATTCTCGCGTCGGACGAGGATGCGGCGGCGACCTCCACGATCGATGGAGTCGCGTTTCGGCGCCTGCACAGGATGCTCGCCCGGTACTACCGGCTCATCATCATCGACACGGGCAACAACATGCGTGCCTCGAACTGGATAGCGGCAGTCGACGCAGCCGATCAGCTCGTGATCGTTTCGACGGTACGTGAAGACACAGCAGCGAGCGCAGCGTGGTTGCTCGACGGACTCGCTGAGAAGGGCTTCAGCGAAAAGGTCGAGCAAGCGGTCACCGTCCTCACCTCTCCGGCATCACGGCGCGACCAGGAACTCGAGCAACGACTCGAAGCTCATTTCAGTCAACTCACGGCGGCCGTCACTCATGTCCCGTATGAGCCGGCGCTCGTGGAAGGCGGAACGATCGACTTCGGTGCCTTGAGTGAGGGCACACATGCGGCATGGCTTCGTGCCGCCGCCCTGGTCGCCGATCAACTGTGACAGCAGCGACCCTAATCGGACTGCCGGGCGGTTGCGCAGCAGGTTGTCGCAGGGAGCGGGTCCCAGCAGACGCGAGACTCGCCTCGCTGGCGAGAACGAAGACCTACGCCGGTGGTAAGAGAGTGGTGACACCGTGTTCGTCGACGAGCCGGTCGAAGATCGGTTTCGCCCTGCCGTTGCTTACGTGGCGCGGTCAGGTCCTGGCACCCTGATTAGAAGACGGGTCTTGGCTGCAATGGAACTGAATTGTGAGTCTTGCTTTGGCTGACCAGGGGTAGCAGGGCGGTTCATTTCCCGGGACCACGCGAGCCGACACGGTGCGCGATCGGTAGTTTCACGCGATGGGGACGGCGTTGGCGATGCTTACGTCGGTCCAGGGCCACTCCGAGTACGAAGAGGAGCACGAATGAAACCGCGAGCGCACCGAGTACAACGATCGGGTCAAGTGCGTTGAGCGTCCCGAGCATCATCGCTATGAAGACGAAGCGAGTGCGCGTCGGGTGAGCCGAACCTCGTACGGGATTAGTCCGATCAATGCCACTGCCACGGCGATCGCAGTGACAAGTGACGCCAAGATGTCGGCTCCCGCGGTCGGGTCAGCCCAGTTCTCAATCTCGGGTCGCGCCTCGAATACTGACGTGCTGCGTGCGACCGCACCGTGCCAGGTGAGCGCGTACACGGTAATGGCGAGGGCGGCGAGGAGAATCGCCTCGAGTAGATGTCGCGCCCAGGGGAAGCTCATCCGGCGCATTACGCGGCATAAGCCGGCGTAGAACCGGGGGAGTGGCTGGTAACCCATTCGGCGTAATCATGGTCGCGACTGATGCGACAGTAGCAGCGCACCTCGATACGGGCGCTGGTCGTCGGGTCAGTGAAATGTTCGACGTGACCGGCCTGTGCGAGCGGGTTGAAGAGCTTCTGGTTATACATGAGGTTCCAGAGTCGGTGGGAGACGGGAGTGGTGGTGTCGTCCCCCGTGGATGCCACCACCACTCAACAGGTGCTGCAGGGGTTTCCTGCCCTGTCGGCTGCGGACGTAACGACATCCCCGATGTTTCCGTCCGCGAACCCAGTCTCTGTCGACAGAGACCGCGTTTATGGTGGTAGCGGGACGTTTAGGTGGTGCCGTGTGGTCAATTGGGTACCTGGACGTGGTTCCACCTGATGCGCAACGAGCGCAGCGGCCGATCAACGGCCGTCGATGTTGCGCGACGCGCTGGCTGTCGGCCCAGGCGAGCACACAACTTGGAGTTGCTGCGTGCAGGTCCGACGCGGCTGTCCGGGACGGAGTTGGTCAAAGCGCTGTGAGGTTCTCTGATGTGCAGGCCATCGGTGCCGGGCCTGTGAACCTGTCTGGGCTGCCTGTCGGGCGGGTGCGGTCACTGGCCCGGTACGGTGTGAACGCGAAGGCGCAAACGCTGCGGCGTCTAGGGCGCGTCTGACAAATGTCGTGCCCAGGCGATGACGGCGTTGAGGACGGCAGCGGCGCGGTAGACGATGGCGAGTTGTCGTATCGGGTCGCGAGTCCACGCCATTGCTTGAGGTGGCAGAAACGGCGCTCGATGACGTTGCGGCCTCGGTAGTCGACGGGATCGAACTGCGGGGGCCGGCCGCCTCGTGAGCCGCGTCGTTTCCGGTGGCCTTGCTGGTCGGCTGGCTCCGGTATCACGGCCGTGATGCCCCGCGACCGGAGGAGTGCTCGGGTGCCGCAGGAGGAGTATGCCTTGTCGCCGCGCAACGCGTCCGGTGTCGTGCGGGGCCGGCCTGGCCCGACTCGTGCGATGCGGAGCTGCTCGAGGAGCGGGACGAGCATGGGCGAGTCGCCAGCCTGCCCGGGAGTGCACAGCACGACGAGCGGGAGTCCGTTGGCCGATCGCGTGATCAGGCGACTCGACGGCCGGATTCGTGTAATTCGACGATGCCCCCTGTGAGGCGAGTGACGTTCGCCGCGTGCTGGTGCGCGCGGGCGATGGTCGAGTCGACCGAGATCGACCAATCCACCGCACCGGCGGCATCCGCGACCGACAGCAGCCGCCCGAGGACCAAGTCCCACGTGCCATCGCCGGCGAGGCGGCGATGCCAGGTCCAGACGGTCTGCCAGGGCCCGAACACCGGCGGCAGATCACGCCACCGGTAAACGATGCCCTCGACCATCGAGCGGGCGTCCGAGAACGGTCGACCCTTCCTCCCCGTCGGGCGGGGAAGCAACTCCTCGATCAATGACCACTGAGCATCCGAGAGCAACTGAAACCGCGACACCTTCAAACGATCCCAGATCAACCGCGACCTATTTGTCAGACACGTCCTAGCTGTACCCGGCCAGGTTCGTTGTTCTGACGGGAAAACCGGACCTGATCAGATCGTGCCTTCGGGGGGCCAGACCCCGATGATCACCGCCATGCCCAGCGCGGTGACGAGCTCGTGGGTGGTGTTCACGATCGTGAGCGCTGCCGGGCGTCCTTCGAAGGCGTCGTGCCTGGTGAAGCGGGCGGCCGTGAACCCGGCCCAGAGGGCGATCGCGGTGACGATCGCCGAGAGCAGGAACCCGCCGCCGTAGAAGTGCCAGGCGATCGCGACGCTGCCCGCGAGCACCCACGCCGTGAGGAAGCTCACGAGCACGGTGAGGACGATCGGGCCGACGGCGCTCGCTCCCGGGCGGTCCATGTCGACCTTCGCGAGCTTCGCCCACCTCGTGCCGAAGACCCCGCGGGCGTACCAGACCGAGCCGACGACCATGCTCGAGACCGTCGCGAGCAGAACAGCCCAGTAGTTGATCTCAGGAACCATGTCTCTTCTTTCACTTCAGGGACTCCGTCGGCGACGCAATCCTTCTCTTTCACTTCAGGGACTCCGTCGGCGACGCAATCCTTCTTGCAAGTGCTGCCGATGCCCTCACGAACCGTGGGCCGGCACCTGCACTCGGACTGGCCACCAGGTGTGCGACCGGGTGCCCGCGGGTACGACATGGTGCGCTCCCGGTATCGCGTCGGTGTGGGCAGGGGTGGGTGGCGCGGTCACCGCCGCGCCACCCGAGTGAGTGGTCATGCACCAATTCCCCAACCGGTGCACGACCTGAGCCGTCTGACGTGTTTGCCCAAGCCAGACGAATCAATCGTGCCCGGTGCTCGGCCCTGGCATGCTCAACCGGCGACGGATCAGTACTCGCGACCGGCATGTTCAGTGTCGAGGGTGATGAGGAACCTGGTGCGTTCCGTTGCTACCAAGAGCCCGAGACACAGATACTGACCGCCGCAGAGATGTCACTGTGGTTCGGAAGTGGGTTCACGCAAGTTTGTGTTGAGGATGACGTTCGTGTGCCGCACTTGGACAAGCTGGTGGGCGACTCTTGGCCGGAGTCAGGAATGAGAGAGCCTGGAGCATGTGATGAGCGACCCCGCCGCGAAAGTCTTGGAGGAAGCCCTTGGCCGTACTGTTGACCGGCGACTTCGGTGGAGTTTTCGCACGGCGGACAATATGCGTGGCGATCTGCTGCTGACCGGGAAGACGCAGGAAGTGAGCGTTGATCTCGTGCAGGTTGCGGTCGACCTCGGCGGAACCCATATTCTGGCCCGCCGTAGACGAAAGAACGCTAGGCAACAGCGTGTCGTGTGTAACGGCATTCTCCCGGACGGACGCGGCTGGCTTTGTGAACTCGTCAAGAATGCACCGCCGAAGAAGCGTGTGAGCTCAGATCGTGGACGACTCGTCACGGGGCCCATCCCCCGAGCAAGACTGGAGGAACGTACTCGGCTGCTTGCAGAACGGGACCAGCGCCTGGCCGCATGCCGACGCGCAGGCTTCCGGGTCGTGATCACGAAACGGCTCAGCGATCCAAAACAGAATGCCTACCACATCATTGACATCCTTCAGCGGCTTGAACTAAAGACAACAAGAATGCCGATGAAGTAACGGACGACGGGACCCGGCCGAAGCCCCGGGTGCCGGCGTCGACCAGCGCCCAGGTGTGACCGTTTGTTGAACGTTCATCCGGTTCGAAGCTCAGCGTTCTTGAGCTTGGTGCCGGAAGGGCCCCACTGCTCAGTGCGACGGCGCAGGCCCGTTAGCCGCAGTGTTGCGTCAGCGGATCGCGAGCGTGGCGGATTCTGGGGATCGCTGCAACACGGAGGAACAAATATGGGCGGGTCCTTTTAGTTATTCCGACATAATCGCGATTATCGGCTGTATTCCGGCGGACCGCCCTAGGCTTTGGTGACGCGGCCGTCGAGGCCTTCGTAGAGATCGAAATTGCGTTCGCCGATCAGCGCGACCAGTGTGTCGAATGCTGTCGTGAGCGGCACTTCGGTAGTCAGATCGTTTGCCTCGAAGGCCCGAATCGAGGGCAGCGTGTCGTTCAGATCCGCGAGTAGCACGTAGAACTTCTCGTATTGCTCGTCACGTCCCGCAGGATCCTGACGACCAGTGAACAATCGCAGCCGCGGGCCCGCGTTGAGGAAGGTCGACTTCCGCCGTAGCGTGCCGTCGCTTTCCGCGCCGACATCGAAGATGAGTAGCGCGGCCAGCACCGCATAGGGGAACCGACGATGGAGCGTGACCGCCTCGTTAAGGAGGTCTGCTCGACGGTTCGTCAGGTTCTTCTGAAAGTTCTGGGTCCGGCTGTCCTTGAACAGAATCGTCTTGACGCTGACGGCGAGGATGAGTCCCGACTCTTCTGTGGCCCAGGTGACGTCGACCTTCTTGGCTCCGATGCCGCCCGCGAGCCGTCGCTCGGCGCCGCTGCTGCCGTCCACTTCACCGGGGCCGGCAGGACGCGCACCGTCCATGCCGCGCGACCGGAGCTCCGAGGCGACAGCCAATGCAACCGCTGCGGACAGCTTCTCGTTGTAGTTCTTCTTGGTGGCCTGCGGTGCATCGTCGCGGGGCTTTGATCCACACGAGCGGATGGCGGCGATGAGCCGATCATCAACGGTTAGCACGTCGGCTCCTTGACTCGCGTCGCCCAGCGAGCGCCGCGCGGGCGTTGCGAAGCTCCGCAACATCGGGGCGTCGCATACCCAGTACTCGGACAAGTAGAACGTCATCGACGAGCTTCGCCGCTTCCAATACGTTCCCATTGCGGAGCTTCCCGGCGACCTGAGGCCGGATCGCGAGAAGTTCATCGCGAGCATCCGCAACAGCTGCCGGCGATGGGAGCGCCCAAAGGTCGGCCTCACCGGGCTCGATCTTCAGCATGCCGCCGCCGTATGCGCGGCCAGTGAATTCGGCGGCGAGCATCGTGACGGAGTTGAGCGCAGCCACGGGCAGCAGCTCGCGTCCCACCTCGCGGTGCTCTGCTGACAGGTAGATGCCGTGGACAGAGTTCAAGTGCAGCGCACCAGCGCTATTGGTGGTGAGGCGCGGAGTATCCGCGTTCATGTAGGTCAGCAGCAAGTCTGCTTTGGAGACGAGGGGAACACGCCACCAGTCCTTCCGGACGCGGCACTTATAGGCCATGTGCACTGCATCAGCCTCGCCCTGGGCGATGTACGACAGAGCCGCATCGGACGGATCACCTGACGGGCGGAAAAGCATCGTGCGCTTGCCTGCGCGGCCCAGTTCGGTGTGAGCGCGGGTCGAGAACTCCAACCCGCGCAGATGACTCGATCCAGGGGGTGAGAGGCGAAGTACGTCGCGCGGGCGCAGGCCCAACTCCGCCACGCGTTCCGGGCTGAGAGCGAAGTACTTGTTGTTGCCGGTCACCATGCCGAGCGTGGTCTCGCCCCAGTCCTTGAGGGCGGTGAAGGTCCCACTCAGGATCAATTTCGAGTAGATGCCAGCCGCCTCCGGGCTGACCGTGGAGCCGGACCATTTTGCCGCGGGATCAGACGGTGTCCAGGTCGCAGCCATCGGCAGATCGAGTCCGAGCGACGCCGCGTCGGTGATCTGCCGGATACGCGCGTGATCGGTCGAGCCGCCGTAACCATCGGCGAGGAGCAGTAGTGCCTCCGTTTCCGCCTCCGCGAACACGCGTTCCTCGAACAACACGAGGTCGACTCGTGCGAAGTTCTCGAATAGGAATCGGCGCACGGGAGCGGCGTAGTTGGCGTGGAGCAGTTCGGCTGGAAGGACGAAACCGAGTCGGCCGCCAGGTTGGAGGCTAAGCGCGCCGTGGACCGTGAAAGCTGCCCACGAGGAAGCCAGTCCTGAAAGCGCGACCCCGCCTCTGAGGGAAGCAGAGCGGGCTTTCGCGCGGGCTTCTCCGGAGAAGTCTTGGAAGCGGATGTACGGCGGATTCCCGATTACGGCTGAGAACTGGGCTGACGCTGGGCTGTCGAAGAAGTCGCCAACCGTCATGTCTACGACGCCGCCCGCATCGGCAACTCGCGTGGCTCCGACGTCGGCGCTCCACTGATGAAGCTCGACACCATGCACGCGCGGCGATGCAACCCCGAGCTCCTGTAAGCGCGAGACGGCGTGCACTAGAAACTCGGCGTCGCCGGCAGACGGCTCGAGCACACTGTCGTCCGCGGACCGCACGGCCCAATCGGCGATAAACGAAGCAATCTCTGGAGGTGTGAAGAACGCGCCGCGAGCTTTTCGAAGGACGGCGCTATCGAGAGGGTCACGCGCGCTGAGAGTCACAGGTTCATCTTGCCTTGCACAGGTGACGTTGCCGTGCAGGTGGTTCGGTGCTGCCCGAGATGAATGGAGAGCGATTGTGCTGTTCCGTCCCGGGGCGGCCTCAGCTGGAGTGCTGCTCGTGCTCGAGCCGCGCCAGGTGCTCGGCGTGAGCCAAGATCATAAGTTCGGAGCTCGCGCGGTGCGGGGCGAAGCCGCCTCGCAGATAGGCCTTGGTGAGGCGGCGGATCCGGAGCTCATCGTCGATCGGCTCGCCGCCCGCCTCGACCCAGGGCAGCATGCCCGGTGCCAGGACGAACATGCTGTCGTCGAGGGTTCGACCGAGCGCGCGCATCGCCGCGGCGCCGTGCTCAGGCTCGGTCGCCTCGATACTCTCCACGATCGCGAGCGACGAGCGCAGCTCGCGTAGATCCTCGAATTCGTCTTCGTCGAGGCCAGCGAACAGGGCCTCTCCCACCTCGTAGTGTTCTTGCGATTCCTCGTCGAGTGTTTCGATGATCGCCGGCCCCCAGATGAGCCCGTGCACGCGCACGAAACGGACCCGCGCGACGGTGGCCTTGCCGACTTCCTGGTCCTCCGAGAGGTCATTGGTCACCTCGTCGAACGCCGCGGACCACCACTCGAGCGCACGGGCCTCAGCGCCGGCCGGTAGTTCGGCCTCGAGGCGCAAGACGTACGACGTGTAGTGCTCGTCTGGGTGAACCGTCATGGGCTGAGCCTAGGAGCCCACCGTGAGCGGTAGCCACACGACGGGCATCTGGGCGCCGACTCGTACAGTGGCGGTGTGACTCCCGAGGAACTGTCCATGCTGTGCGCCGACCTGCGTGCCGGGAAGGTGCGCCTGTGGCACGGCGGCGCTCCAGATCTGCGGGTTGGTGAGTATTTGCTGCTCCCGCGGCAACCGGCGCGCGAGGCATGCGGCACGAAATCGCGCAATCAGGCTTTTCGCGCAACACGGCAGCGGATGATCTGGTGTACGTCACCACAGATCGCCGTCTTGCCGCGGCGATCGCCGCCTACTGGGGTCGACGAGAAGCTGGCAACGGAAGAGGCTGGCTGTACCGGGTGGAGCTCGACGACGAGCCCCTGGCCCTCGATGATGACTTGCCCCGCGGTCCGTTCATCAGCTTCCAGCTCTCGCGGGCTCGGATCGCAGCGGTTCTCGACCGCGGCGTCGATCCGAACGATGCCCGACATGCCCGGGAGCTCGAGCGCTTCGTCAGGTCGATCGGCTGACTACCTCACCCGCTGGTACGCCTGGACGAACGGGAACACCTTCGTCATGAGCAGCGCGCGGATCTTCCGTCGCTGCGGCGGGGTGATCGCGTCCTTGTCGCGCTTGTTGAACATCTTGAGCAGGAAGTCGACGTCGACCTCGCCGTCGCCGCCGTTCCACTGATCCGGCGGGAATGCGCCTTCGTCGTACAGGAATTCGAGCAGGGCACGGGTGAAGTACTCGCTGGTCAACGTGACGAACTTTCCGTCGTTGATCGCGGTGCGGAGCCGGAGCAGATCGCTCAGCACGTTCACCTGCTGGTCGAGCTCCTTGACCTCGAACTGGTGAACGCACTTGCTCCCGATCGGGAACAGGACGTTGCCGTTGCGCGTGTTCCTGATCGTGAACAGCTGGACGAGATTGGGCTGCCCGCACACGCACATGCCCAGCCCTCGAGGGTCCTCCTCGAGGCCGTCGACTTCCCACTCGAGCACGGCGTCGGCCCACGTGTTCGCCACCGAATCGTCGATCACCGCTCGCACGAGCGCTTGGAAGCTGGCCGTCGTCATCCCGTGACTGTACACGCGGAGGACAGGCCGTAGGTCGTTTCCGCCGGGCATGAAGAAGGGCCCGAGCGATGCTCGGGCCCTTCCGCGCTGAATCCGTCAGCCAGCGACCTTCCGAAGGTCGGGGAACAGCCCTGCCGGCGGTGCCGTGTAGGGCAGCGGTTCGCCGGGTTCGTTCTGATCCTTCGAGGCCATGAACGGCCCTTGCGGGTCGAGCAGCATCCGCATGTGGTGGTCGGCGTGGTCGCGCCACCAGACGGATGCCCCGGTCACACCGTCGAGGCGCAGGTGCTCCCACGCCCGCCAGAGCGCGTCGAGCCGGCTCACAGCCTCGGGGTAGCTCCACCAGTCGGCCGCCCACCGGTTCGCGGCCTGCGGGCCGACGAGGCGACGGTAGGAGGTGACCAGCTTCTCGCGCACGAACTCGTCGACCGAGCCGTAGTAGGTCTGCGGCACATCCTCGTCGACAGCGGGGTCATGCGTGACCGGCTTCTCGTCGACGTCGACGACGTGCTGCTCGAGCTCGGTCGTCTCGTCTTCGTCCCACTCTGCGACGCTCATGCTTCAACCTCCACAGTCTCGTCCGCGACAGGCGGCCGCGACGCGATCGGCGCCGACGCCGCCAGCTCGGGGTCGTGCGCTGCGATCGATGCGGCGATCGCGTCCTTGTACTCGCCCCTGAAGGCGGGAAGAGTCTCGACCATCGTTGCCGGGGAGCCCGACGTGAAGACGATGGCCCGCCACTCAGGAAGGGCGGCGAGCTGCGACGCGTCGAGGATCCGGTCACGGCGCAGCTGGTGGCTCGTCGAGCGGACGCCCTTGTTGTACGACACCGACGCGGTTTCCATGTCGTAGTCGCCGATGAGCTCGGAGAGTTCGCGCAGGAACTCGGCTTCGCTGACACCGCCGAGGTAGACCTTCGTGTTCGATGCGCTCCACAGCTTCCGCATGCCTTCGCGGCCGAACACCTCGACGCCCTGCGACCAGGACTGGAACAGCGACATGATCGGGATGCCTCGCGAGCCGAAGTGCGAGTAAAGGTCGGGCAGGTTGCGCCAGCGGCACACGTTCGCGGCCTCGTCGAGGATCCCGAGCAGCGGCACCGAGAGGCGGCCGCCGCGCTGCCGGGTCGCGAGCTCTTCTGCGGCCTCGATCGTCGCCGCGGTGAGCGCGGTAACGAGCGGGCCGGCCGAGCCCTGCCCTTCCTTCGAGAGCGAGTACAGCGTGCCGGTGCCGGCACGCACGAACGCATCCGGGTCGAACTGCGGCCGCCGGTCGCCGACCACGCTTCCGCCGATCGGGCTGACCCACTTCGAGATGCCCGAGTTCGTCAGGCACGCCGCCATCTGGCGGGCGGTGCCGTACACGCCGTCGCGCTGCTTCTCCGTGAGCGTCGCGTAGCCGCGGAGCCGCTGCGACAGCAGCTCGTAGCCGTGCTGACGGAGCGTCGTCGACGGCTCGAGGTCGAGCGGATCCGTGAGCCAGGTGTAGACCTGCAGAATCGACTTCTCGCCGAGCGCCGCGGCGAGCAGCATGTCGGCAAAGAGGTTCTGGCCCTCCGAGTCGAAGTAGTTATCCGTCGTGCTCCCGGCCGAGCGGGTGCCGGACGCGAAGTGCTGTGCGAGCTTGGCCGCGCGGGTGTCGTCGACGACGTAGCTCAGCGGGTTCCACCACCAGGTGGGTTCCTCGAGCGCGACGCCCTGCGGGTCGAAGACCCACACCTCCCCCACCGTGGCGCGAGGGTCGCGCGTCGCGTCGAGCACGTCGCGCTTGTTCGACGTCGTGACGACGGCGCCGGGCGCGGCCATGATCGCGGGGATGACGAGCGCGGTCGACTTGCCGACGCGGGGGCCGGCGATGCCGATCATCATCCACTCCCACAGGGAGTAGATCATCTGGCCCGACTGCACCGTGACGCCGATGGGGACGCCCGGCGATGCAACGCCCAGCCGCTTGGCGGATGCCTCCGCGCCCTTGCGGGTGACTCGAGTGAGGTCTCGGCTGCCGGCGAGGTAGCGGGCGGCGCCGTCGACGCGCGTGCGCTTCTTGCTCGAGCGGACCGCCGCCCAGGCGAACATACCGCCGATCGCGAGCACGACGACGGCGAAGACGATCGCGAGCCAGATCGCGGCCGCAGGCCACACGACGGTGCCCTTGCGGAGCCCGTTCAGCACCTCGAACGGGTCGGCCGGAAGATCCGGGTTCACGCCGCTCAGCTGCGAGCCGAGCGCGATCGCCGCCCAGAGGACGCCGACGACTGCGAACAGCACGAGCAGCAGCACAAGCAACGCGATCGTGCTCGTGTTCGTACGGCCCGGCTCGGTGCGCCGGTTCGCCTGCCCGCCCATCAGACGGCCTCCGCTCGGAGCGGGGTGACCGGCGCGAGCTCGCCGCGGTGCCCGGTGCGGGACTGGTCGTGCCACAGCTTGTTCGTGTCGTTGATGTGGCGCTCAGCGTCGGTGAGCTCCACGCGAAGCGGGATCCCGGGGCGGCCGCCCACCTTCACGATGAACTTGCCGCGACCGGGCGGTTCGGCCTCGCGGCCGCTGACCGCATCCCAGGCGGGCGGATCCTGCCACGAGCCGAGGAGTTCCTGCTCGGCCTGAGAGAGCGGGACCGCGCTCGTGAGCATCGGCATCTCGGCGCCGGGCAGGCCGCCGGCGACGACCATGCCGGCGCGCTCGACGAAGCCCTTCGCCTTCATGCGATCCTCTTCGGTCGGGAGCGCCAGGAGGTCGCTCATCGTGTGCGAGATCATCGCCATGCCGACGCCACGCTGACGGTTCAGACGGGTCAGGGCGTCCACGCGGTCGACGAGGCCGCGACCGGCGCGCAGCGCCCGCCACAGCTCGTCGAGCACGACGAAGTAGTGCCGCCGCGGTTCGAGGCCGGCGTCGGCCAGCGCGTTCGCGACGTTCACCGTGCCGAACCCGGACGACCAGCAGGCCAGCAGGATCGCCGCCTGCAGATCCTGGTCGGCATCGTCGATGCTCGACACGTCGTAGACCACCGGGGCGTCACGGCGCATGGGAACGTCGGTCGGGTGCGCGAACGTCTCCCCCAGCCGGCCACCCGAGGTAAGGCTGATCAGCGATGCCTCGAGGTCCTCGGTGATCTGCTTGTAGCGGGCGTCGTCGCCACGATCGAGCGCGACGGCGCGAACCTCCGCCGGGCCGGTCTGGATGACCCGCAGGAGGTCCCCGAGGACCGGCACGCCGTCGTAGTGCTCATCGAGCCACTTCAGCGCGCGGTCGATGATCGACTCTTCACGGTCGGTCGGCGGCTGCTTGCGGAGGATCGTCAGCAGCGCCGCGACCATCGTGTGCCGGCGGCCGTGCGCATCAGCGAGAACCTGCATCGCGATCTTCTCGTGCCCGGCCTCGCGCAGCTGCTCGGCAGCCTCGCGCGCCTCGCCGGGGTCGAGGATGTTGATGTGCCCGCGGCCGCGGCCGAGGCTGATGACCTGCCCGCCGAGGGCGTCGATCAGATCCACGTAGTCGGGCTTGAGGTCGCCCAGCACGAGCGGCTGGACGCCGAAGCCGGACAGGCCGAGCGCCATGCGGCGCACGAGCGTCGACTTCCCGAGGCCGGGCAGGCCGAGCACGAACACGGACGGGTTGCTGATGAGCTTCGCGATCTGGAACCAGCTGATGGGATCCGCGCAGACCGTCGCGTTCGTGAACAGGTGTCGGCCGAGCGGGACGCCGACCATCGGCGTTCCCGACCCGACCGCGAAGGGGAACAGGCCGCACACCTGAACGGTGGTGCCGCGCCACTCGTCGACGGGCTGGATGACGCTGGACTCGCCGCGGCCGCGGCCGAACCAGCCGCGCGGGCCGGGCCGCTTCACGGCGGCCGCCTGCCGGGCGGCGCGCTCTTCGAGCTTGCGTGCCTTCCGCGTGAGTCGGGCGCTGCTCTTGGACTGGTTGCGGGGCCGGAGCTCCGTCGACGCGCTCACAGCTGCTCCTTGATCGACGTCGGCACTCGGAGGTGCTGGGGCAGCACCAGACCGAGCGGGAGGGCCGCGGCGAACGCCGAGTCCTGCGACCCGTACACCGGGCGCAGACGGATGCGGGCCGTCGCCGACAGGTTGTCGATCGCGGCGCGGGCATCCGCGAGGCCGTCGCTGTTCAGCACGGTCGCCGTCACGAGCATGCCGAAGTTCACGAGGCCGGCGCCGGACGCTTCTTCGTTCGCGGTGGCGATCGCCGCGCGGGCGCCGAGCACGGCGCGGGCGGACGGCTTGTTCGTCGAGCCGATGTTGAACGTCGACGCGCTCACGTCGGACTCGACGATGCCGGCCGCTCGAGCGGCGTCGATCGGACGGTAGAGCATCGTGATTCGCTTGCGGGCGACGTCGCGGTGCGGGGCGAGCAGCCGGGTCAGGATGCTCGACTGCACGACGCCGCGCGGCGCCGTGCTCATCTGCCACGTCACCGACGTGCCCGAGTCGTGCCGGTACGAGTCCCAGCGCGCCTCAGCAGCGCTCGGGCCTACGTTCGGCCAGCTGAGCTCCGGCGGTTCACCGGCCGCGTTCGCCTGGTCGACGTAGGGCGCGATCGCCGGGTCATAGGCGATCGCCACGGTCTCGCAGAGTTCCTGCGCGTTCAGCGGGCGGGCAGCGCCGGCGCCGGTCGACGCGAGGCCCTGCGTCAGGCCGGGAAGGCGTGCCGCGAGCTCGCGGGCCATCTCCTCGGCCGAGCGCTTCTTGCCGCCCACACGCGACGTCGCGTTGAACGTGATCGACACGAACGCCTTCACCGTCGCCGAGCCCGCCGGATAGCGGTCGACGACCTCGCTCAGGACCGACTGCGCGAGCGCCGGGGCGTCCTCGTCGATGCGCAGCGCGACCGACTGGCGAAGACGGGTGCCGGTGTCCGGCGCCGTCTCGACGGTGACGGCCGCGGCCTCTATGCCGGGCTCGTCGCCGAGGTTCGCGAGCCAGAGGCCCCAGTCGGCGACCCAGGCGTCGATCTGCTCACGGTCGACGAGGGCCGAGCCGTCCGGCTCGGCGCCGATGACGACTGTGTAGTGCCCGGTCGAGGGGACGTAGATCATCGCGAACGGGCGGTTGTAGCTGTCGCGGTGCTCGGAGAGCTTCGACGGGGCGGCGAGGCCGGGCAGTTGGAAGGTGCCCCAGTCGACGCGGCCGAGCGGGCCCGAACGGTAGACGTTCGTGCCGTTGGCCTTCGTCATCATCCAGCCCGCGCGCTCGCCCGTCCGGGCCAGCACGCTCTTGCCGTGCTTGTCCTTGACGCTCACCGTCAGGAGCAGCCCGGCGAAGAAGACCGCCGAGACCAGGGCGGCAACGAGGCCGGCCGGGGTCATCATCATGACCACCGTCCAGACCGCGCCGAACAGCAGAATGCCGGTGCCGATCGAGCCGAGGCCCATCAGGCCGGCCGTCTGCGGCCGCCGGTAGTTCCCGTAGGTGCGGGGTGCTTCCTCGCTCTGAATCGCAGTGCTCACGTTCGTTCCCCTCTACTCACGCGCCGCTCGGCCCGGCCGAGTCCTCTGCGGCGGAGCGAATCGCGCCCGCCGCTGCTTGTCCTGTTTCCTTGGCCTTCTGGATGACCTGTGCGCCGACCGCGACGCCGGCGCCGATCGGCCCGGCCGCTGCAGCTGCACCAGCCCCCGCGCCGCCCGCGGCCGCAGCACCGCCACCAGCTGCAGCACCGCCACCGGCACCGCCAGCTGCCGCGCCGGTGGAACCGCCGCCAACTGCAGCACCCGTCGACCCGCCGCCCGTGGGCGTCGGCATCGGTGAAGTCTGCTTCCCGCCGCTCGAACTCGAGCCGGCGCCAGCCGGCGCGGAGCTCGAGCTACCCGACGAACCGCTGTTCGACGAGGCGCGGCGGATCGCGCCCGTAGCCATCTCGGCACCCCCGGCGATGCCAGCAGCGCCGAGCGCCATTGCCGCGGTGCCACCGCCACCGATCGCAGCCGTCATCGGCGCGACGAAGCGCAGCAGCGCGGGCAGGGCGAGGATGACGATGAGCATCATCGCGAGGCCCGTCAGGATCGTCCAGATGCCACCGCCGTCGCCACGGAAGACGTCAGCACCGGTCATCTGGAACGCGGCCGCGTAGATGAGCGCCGCGGCCGGCTTGTACAGAATGAACGCGATCGTCCATCCCACCGTCTTCTTGAACCACTGGTTGCCCATCTCAGTGTTCGTGAAGCTCGCCGTCAGCGGCAGGATCCCCGCGAGGATCACGAGCATGCCGCCGCGCACGATCATGAGCGCGACCTGAATGTAGGCCATCAGCAGAGCAAGCGAGCCCAGGATGAGCACGCCGATCATGCCGATGGGCGACGTCGCCGAGAGCATGACGATCGAGCCGACGGTCGTGCCGAAGCACGTCGACTCGCCGTCCGCGGGGCCGGCGTCGACGTCGCAGTTCGTCGCGCCCTCGAGCACCCACACGCTGAACGCGTCCGCCGCGGCCACGCTCAGACCGATCACGGTCAGGCCCGCGCCCGACACGACGATGAGCGTCAGCAGCGACTTCAGCAGATCCTTGCCCGGCTGCGCCCGCTGCTCCCACGCCATGCGGATGCCCGCAATGATCGTCGAGAGCACCGCGAGCCCGCCCACGTAGTACCAGAGCGATTGCTGCAGGAACGTCACCGTCGACGACGAGCCGGCGGGAGCGACGGTCGGCAGCAGTGCCGCGACCGCGGCCGAGCCGCCCGAGATGAGCACGACCGCCAGCAGAATGATGCCGAGTCGGCCGAGGTGCCCTTCGCCCTCGCCGCGGCGACGGCGAAGGCCGATCATCGCGCCAACTGCGATCAGCGACAGAATACAGATCGTCAGGCCGATCCACATCACGTAGCCCAGGATCTCGTTGAACGCGGCAGCCTCCGGCGGAGTCTTCACCTCAGCCGCGCCGGATCCGCTCGTGAGGATCGGCGTCGGGACCGACACCCACAGGGTGCCGATACTCGCGAGAGCCTTACCCCAGCCCTCCATCACCTGGTTCACGACCTCGCGCAGCGAGTCGTTCGCAGCAGCCGAGATGACTTGGCCCGGCAGCGAGCCGATGCCGCACAGCCAGTCCCCCGGATTGCATTCAGTCATGTCTACGCTCCTGACCACGGGATGTACCCGCCAAGGCTCTGCAGGGCGCTCGCGCCAAGAGCGAGGTTGCCCTCAGCGTCCAGTGCGAGCTTCCAATCCCCGTCTTCCCAGACCATCTTGAGAGGGAGGCTGACGAGCCTCCCGTCGTTCAGTTGGATCGCCAGATCGACCGTCACCTGCTCGGGTCCGTAGGAGAGCTTGAATCCAGCAACCTGACCACGAACGCTCGTGTCGGCGTCGCCGCCGGCAGCGTTGATCGCGTCTTCGAGTGCCTGCTTTCCAGGCCCCTCAGCGACGAGCTCAGGCATCCGGGGCCGCAGTTGGCCATCGGTGCCGATGGCCACGGCGTTCACTGCAGCGAAGAGACTGCCCTCACCGGTGTGCGAGTAGCAGGAACGGAACCCGTCAGCCTCGATTACCCCGGGGCCGGAGCCCTCTGAATCAATCGGGGCAGCCATCGTCCCCACCAGCTCCCAGTCGTTGGCCGGCGCCGCGGTCAGGTCGCTCTCCGTCTCAAAGCCAGAAAGGCCGCAGATGCTCTTGTCAGCGTCTGCGACCGTGGGGGCCGTGGTGGTCGGTGCCGCCGTGGGCGGCGGGGTCTTTCCCCCGCCGCCCAGCAGCATCGGTACTACCGCGATGATCAGGGCGAGGGCGATCACGCCGACGCCGATCGCCGCGAAGATGAAGCCCTTCTTGGCGAACGGGCTCTGTTCGGTCGACTGGTCGCTCATGTGGTTTCTCCGCTCGAGGCTCAGGCGCCCGAGAGGGCGCCGACGATGAAGGCAGCCGCGCCGATGATGAGAACGCCGGCGAGGATCCCGACGAACAGCTTGACGTGTTCGCCGCCCTCACCGCGGCGGCTGTTGAACATGAACAGCACACCGAGGCCGATCAGGGCGAGGATGCCCGCGATGAGGCCGATCCACTTGGCCCAGCCGAGGATCGTCGTGACGCCCTCGAATCCGGGGATCGGCTGCGGCTCGGGGTTCGGCAGATCGGTGAGCACGTTCGCCGCGGCGATCGCGAGCTCAGTGATTGCGGACATGTTGTTCCTTTCGGTTATCGCTGGAGGCCAGCAGAGATGGGGAGCTGAAGATCGGTGAGGATGCTGCGCGCATCCGAGGGGGCGCTGTCGAGGGTGACGGGAGCACCGAGCCGCCACGGCTCGTGCCACTGCAGGCGCCAGGTGCGGGGCACTCCCCCGCTGATGACCTCCGCGAGGTGCCGCAGAGGCTTGGGAAGCCGGCCCGGTGCGTCGGCGATGAGGACGAGGCCGAGCAGCTGCACGACGTCGCCGAGTTCGCCCGAGGCCCACTCAGTGGCGGCGCGCTGCGCGGCCGTGAGACCCGCGTGGTTCGTGCGAGCCACGAGGACCACTCGATTCGCGATGCCGCGCTGCGCCGGCATCGGCCATGCGTGGCCGGCTGCGGCGGTATGACCGCCGAGCGCGGCGAGCGTCGATTCGCCGGCACCGCCGTGCACACCGACCCACCACACGGTGGCCGTCGCGTACTGCTGCACGCGGGGCAGCCGGTCGGCGGTGTCCGGTGCCGGCACGCCGGGCTGCGGCGCACTCGGTCGCATCGCCTCAGCTGCGACGGCCGCCGGCGGAAGCACCGCGGCGCCCTCCGTCGGCGCCTGCGGCGCGTTCGTCGTGACCCACGGGTTCGTATTGCTCATGCCCTGGGCCCTCCCTTCCAGTGCGCAAATCCCCCAGCCATTGTTAGGGGCACTCCCCCAGAACGGAGAATCGCTCCACTCTGGTGTGAGTAACCCAACCGGGGGTCGTGTCTCTTATCTTACCCCAAAGCACGCTATCTATACCGATATGCACGTATTTAACCGAAAATTGGGTAGAATCGACTTCGTGACCACGAACGATTCAGGGCTGAGCTGGCCGGACAGCGCGCTCGCCCCATACGGCGAAACGATGTCGGTGCGCGAGGTCGCCCTGGCGACCCGGCAGACGCCGCGCGTGATCCGTGACCTGATAAGCCACCCGAATGAGGCACAGCGCCTCCCCGCATCTAAGATCGGGCGCGGTTGGATCGTCGGCAAGGTCGACCTTCGGGAGTATCTGATCCGCCACCGGAACATCGGGGGGAACAGATGACCACGCGCACGCTCACCATCACCGCAGCTGCCGCCCTCGCGAGCGGGGCTCTCCTGCTCGTCGGCTGCACTCCTACCCAAGGAGACGAAGCAGCGCAGCCGAGCATTACGGCAACGCCCGGGCCGACGAAGACGTTCGCCCCCGATCAGCCGGACGTGAGCGACGACCAGGAGCTCGTCGACGAGCCCGCCGCGGCCGAGCAGAGCAAGACCGACGCCGCCGCTGCAGCGGCCGCGGTCGTGACCGCGTTCGCGCGCCCCGACCTTCCCGAGGCTGAGTGGTGGAACGGCCTGCTTCCCCATCTCAGCCAGGAGGGCGCGACCGCTTACGAGGGCACCCTGCCGTCGAACATCCCCGTCACAGCCGTGACCGGAGACGCGACCGTGCTCGAGGGCGCGACCGACGTCATCGTGCTCGTCGAAGTGCCGACCGACGCCGGCCCCTACATCGTGACCCTGACCCGATCGGATGCCTCGCAGCCCTGGCTCGCTGAGCGCATCCGACCCAAGCAGGGGTAGCCGCAATGGCGTCGACCTCGAAGCTCGGAGTCGCGGCCGCGATCGGCCTGCCGATCGCCGTCGTCGCGAGCCTGCTCATGATCATCCTGCTCGTCGTCGCGCCCGGCGCGGCCGCGTGCGGCGCCGGCCAGGGCGGCCGAGCGAACCCGAACGCCGTGCCCGCCGAGCCGGTCGCCGGCTACAGCGGGGAGCAGCTCAAGAACGCCGCGTTCATCATGAACGCAGCGCTCGACGTCGGGCTCGACCGCCAGGCCCAGGTGCTCGGCGTCATGACCGCGATGGGCGAATCCAGCCTGCGCATCATCGACCACGGCGACGAGGCCGGCCCTGACTCGCGCGGCCTGTTCCAGCAGCGCGACTCGTGGGGCTCGCTCGCCGACCGGATGGACCCCACCAAGTCGGCCACGCTGTTCTTCAACGCGCTCAAGGGCGTCGAGGGATGGCAGCAGCTCGCCCCGACCCTTGCGATTCACAAGGTGCAGCGCAACGCTGACCCGTTCCACTACGAGGCGTACCAGGACGCTGCCGAGAAGGTCGTCTCCGCCCTCTCGGGCGCGACCGGGCAGTGCGCCGGCGGCGACCTCCGATTCCCGCTCTCCCCCGGCTACAACATGACCGACGACTACGGCCCGCGTGCCGACACCGGCGTCGGAGCGAGCACGTGGCACCCGGCCGTCGATCTGCAGCACTACCCGAACCCGTGCGGGGATCCCGTCTACGCGATCCAGACGGGCACGGTCACCCTCGCGATGAACTCGCAGCTGTCGATCAAGCACCCGGACGGGTACACCGTCTCCTACCTGCACATGCGCCTCGCCGACACGCTCGTGAAGCCCGGCGACAAGGTGACGCCGGGCCAGCAGATCGGCGCCGTTGGCAACGAGGGCCAGTCGAGCGGCTGCCACCTCGACCTTCGTATCAACGTCGCGGGCAACACGAACCCGGCGATCGCCTCGCTCAAGCTCAGCCAGGCGCTCGGCGCGCCCCGCCCCGACTTCGTGAACCCCGAAGAGTTCTACAAGCTCTTCGGCCTTGAACTCTGCCCGACCGACAGCTGCGCTCGGAGGTACTGATGACTGAGAACATCCCCACCTACCCCATCGTCGAAGTGACCCTCAACGAGGACGGATCAGCGCACCTGAACGTCGCCGGCTCCCACGTCGACTTCCCGGCCGGCGACCCCGCCGCCACCAGGCGAGCGATCATCGAGCGCGCAACCGCCGTCGCCGCGCAGCTCGGCCGGCCCGTTCGTATGAACGCGACCGACCCGCTCGGCAGCTGGCAGAACGCCGTTGCTTCGAACGGCGACGTCATCGACCTCGAGGCGCAGACCGCCACGGTTCGACAGCCGATCCTTCGCCCGAAGCAGGCGTCGACGCCGGCACCCGTGCTCGAGCAGCCGACCCGCATCACTCCCCCGCCAGTCGCCCGGGCCGACGTGCCGACCCCGCCAGCCCCGGCGGCCGCACCGGCACCCGTGCGCTGCACGGTCTCGTTCAGCACCGGCGAGCAGGTCGTCGTCGACCAGCCCTACATCGTCGGCCGGAAGCCGACGACGCAGGCTCACGAGGTTGCCGTCGCGCTGCAGCTGCGCGATCTCTCGATGACCGTCTCCAAGCGGCACGCCCGCGTCGAGCCCGTCGCGGCCGGGGTCAACGTCACCGACCTCGGGTCCGCCAACGGCACGCGCGTCGTCACCGCTGACGGCCGCACGTTCCCGCTCCGGCCGGGGATCCCCCACCGGGCCACGCCCGGCGACCGCATCGAGTTCGGCAGTACGGTCGTGGGAACCGTGGCGGTTGCCGCGTGATACCCGGTTTCACGCGGCAGCTACGGGATAATGCGAGGAGTACCCCCGCGAGCCACCCCCGACTCGCCGCCTCAACTGGGCGCGCGCTTCCGGCTCGCCAGAGCCAAGGCGACTGATGGACGACGACTACTGGGCGCGATTCCCAGAAGCCCTCACGACGGCCGACGTCGCCCGCATCCTCAGAGTCGGTGAGAAGACTGCACTCCGTCGCCTCAGCGACGGCACCGTGCCCGGCTACCGCCTCAGCGACCGCTCATGGGTCATCTTCCGCGACGAGCTGCGCAGCATGCTCGAAGCCGTCAGCAACTGGGGCAATGGGACGCCGGTCGACGTCGATGTACTCGCCGACTACCCCGACGAGCTCGGCTACCGCGAGCTCATGCGGCTGCTCGGCAAGTCGAAGCCGACGATCTACGCGTGGCTCGACGACGCGACGATCCCCGGCCACCAGGTCAACGGACTCTGGGTCGTCTACCGCCACGAGCTCCGCGCAGCGCTCGACGCGAAGCGGAACAAGCCACGGGCAGAGCGACCCGCGGCCAGTTCGGATTAATCCCCTCGACACGCCGCGCCAATTGGGTTTCGTTAACGAAAACGGCCGCTTGAATGAGCGCATGGCAAGGAACGGGATTGGTCGGCCCTCGAAGGGCGACCGCGACGCATTTCTGACCAAGCCTGCCCGTCCCCTAGGCGAGCTCATCCGTGAGCAGGCCGATGCAGCGGGGATGGCGTATGGCGACTACATTGCCGCGATCCTCGCGAAGGAGCTCGGTATGCCTGAATTCGCACCCACGCCGCCGAAGCCTCAGCGATTGGAGCTATCTCTCCCAGCCGCTTAACCAGAAGTGGCCCGCCGCATAAGCGACGGGCCATCTCCAAGATTTGAGCTCAAACCCTCTCAGCCGCCAAGCACGAGGTTCGAGCTATTTGCCCCTAAGGAGTTGCCGGGTCCGCCCGGAGGCTTCGCCATACCCAACTAAGGAGTTGTTGCAGCTATCGTACCTTCACAGTTCGGGGCGCGGTCTGGGATTGACCGCTATTTGACCCACGGCGTGTCGTCGACGAGCGACGACCCGTGGGAGCTCACCCGACACCTCAGCCCGCGCGGATCGGTCCGCGTCGACGCTGAGGGCTCGAACGACTATTGGCTCACGCACTGCGTCGACGAGGACGCCCCCACGACCCCGTGGGCGATGAATCTCGCCGGCGCTGACGGCCGATACCGCTACGTCTGCTTCGACCTCGACGCGAAGAACGGCAATGCCGCCTACGACGCCTCGCGACTGTCCTACTGGCTCGACGAGCTCAACGTGCCGCACCTGGTCTGCATCTCTGGCCCGACCGGCGGCCGCCACGTCTGGATCGCCGTCGACGACGCTGGCGCCGACGCCGAGCTCGTCGCCACGATCGCTCACCTCGCAGCGCAGCTGCTCCCCTCGCTCGACGTCAACCCGCTCGTGAACCCCGCGACCGGGTGCGTCCGCCCGCCGTACACGCCGCACCGTCGCGGCGGCCGCTCCGAGCCGCAGGGCGACGTCGCCGTGCTCGAGCACCAGGTCGACGTCGACCAGCTGCTCGAGCTGCGGACGTTCCTCGTCGACGCCGGCGCGAGCATCGCCCCGGCCCCGGTCAGCCTCGTCAAGGGCATGGCCCACGACGGCGCCGGGCACCCGCACCTCGTCGGCGCCAAGCGCGACGTGTCGGCGCGGATCCGTGAGCTGATCAACGCGGCCCCGGACGACGACACCAGCCGCACCCTCGCCGCGGTGCTCGTCGGCTGCGCCCGCGCCCGCTGGCGCTACACCGACGTGCAGGCGATCGCCGAGCACTCTCCCGCTCTCGAGCACGCACGCAGCCGCCCGGGCGCGGCCGGCGCCCGCCACCCGCGCACGATTCACGACTCCGAGAAGACCCTCGCGGCCGAGTGGTCGCGCGCGGTCTTCTTCGCCGCGCAGAACCCGCCCGAGTTCGACGTCGAGGATCCCGAGTTCGTCGCCCGCGCGATCGCCGTCAGCCGCGCCGTGGGCGCCTGCCAGAGCCTCGCGGACACGAACCCCGGCCGATGGGGCCTCGACGGCGCCTCACGCGCCCAGCGCGGCGCCCAGGGCCGGCCGAGCCACCGCGCCGTGCTCGACGCGGTGTGCCTGTACCTCGTGCAGGCGGCACGCGCCGACGTCGAGGTCGACACCCGCCGGCTGTCGGCCGACACCGGCTACGGCCGCGAGGCGTGCCGCCTCGCCCTCGCAGCCCTCACCGCCCCCGACGTTGAGGACGATGCCGAGAGCGCGTGGCTCGTGCGCGTTGAGGACGCCCACGGCATCCACGGCGCACGGTTCCGACTCTCCGAACGGTTCTCCACAGAGGCAGGAGAACCGGAGTGGGCACAAGCAGCCATGCGCCCCGCGCCCACCGCGGCCCCGGCGGCCGCCCTGCGTACCTGGTGGATTAACACTCTGAGCTCCCACTTGCAGGCGCTCGCACATGACGTGTTCGCCGCACCCGGAAGCTTGGGACGAACTGCAGGACGCGCCTACGCTCACCTGCCCGAGGAAGGAACAGCTGAGCCTGAGCAGGTGCAGCAGACGGCCGGCCTCACCCGACCCCAGCTGCAGCGCGCCCTCCGCCGACTCCACCGAGCCGGCCTCGCGACCCGAACCCCTGCCGGTTGGGCCCGCCCGGAGCCGGACGCCCGGACCGCGGCCGCCGTCGAGCTCGGCGTCGACGGCTTCCTGCTCGAGCGTGCATGGCGCTACGACCTCGAGCGCGCCCGCTGGACGGCATGGTGCGACGAGGTGACCTGGCTGAAACGCCGCCGGAAGCCCCGACGCGGCTCACGCCACGGCCGCGGCCCCGGAGACGTCGCCCTATTCGGATCCGCCCGCCCCCGACGCCGCTACGCCCGAACCCCTGACGGCCGACCCGACCACCGAGCCGAACTCGCCCTCGCCGCGACCCGCGTCGACCTGCCGGCCGAGCAGAGCTGGCGCACCCGGCCGTGGACGGCCGCGCACCTCGCAAGCGACACACTCAACGAGATTCGAGCCGCTGCTACCGAGCCGGATCGCGTGCCCGCGACCGTCAGCTGAGCGGCCACCCTCGACTCCAATGTGCACAGCCCAGCTATCCCAGGGCTCGCCTGCACACAGTGGGACGACGGGACCCGGCCGCACTCCCCCGTGCCGGCGCTCGGCGCCGGCTACTACCCCACGAGCTCGTCGAAGAACTTCTGCCAGGCGGCATCCGCGTCGGCCGCCGAGGCGTGGTCGCCCAGGTTCACCCTGTGCAGGCCCATGCCCTCGATCTTCAGCTCAGCCCGCAGCTGCACGCCCTCGCCCGTCGACTGATCGAGGCGCGCCACCGTCGTGACGTGCTCGGGGTTCACCCACAGGGTGGGCCGGCCGTCGCTGCCAGGAAGCGGGATCAGCTTCATGGCCCGAAGCCTAATGAGGAGCCGCTGCGCGGCACTGCATTTCTGCGTTTTGTTTGCCTTTCCGGCCGATCATCGTAGCTCCCTCCCGTGTCTACACTCCGGGCTTTCGCGGCATATCCTCCCTCGGTCGCAAGCTCCCTCAGTCCGGTATTCCACGACCCTCCGCTCCGGCCCTCCCGGTCGCTATCGATTTCTCTCGCCGGAAGGCAAACAAAAACGGTTGACAACGAAGGAGAGAACAATGGCAACCGAAATCACCACCCGTACCGCTGGGGCCGTCGAGCACATCGACCCGCAGAGCATCGTCATCGAGGCCAACGTGCGCCCCGGCGACACCATGAAGCCGCTGACGAAGGAGTTCATCGCGACGATCCGCGAGCACGGCGTCGTCATGCCCGTGCACGGCTACCGCGACGAGCAGGGCAACGTGCTCGTGCGGATGGGCCAGCGCCGCACCCTCGCCGCCCGCGAGGCGGGCCTCGCGACCATCCCCGTCTACATCGTCGACGGCGACCAGAGCACCGCCCGCCGCATCATCGACCAGTTGATCGAGAACGAGCAGCGCTCCGACCTGACCGAGGCCGAGCGGTCGGCGGCATGGCAGCAACTCGCGTTCGAGGGCATGACCCCCAACAAGATCGCGAAGTCGACCGGCACGAAGGTCGAGCGCGTGAAGCAGGGCCTCGCCGTCGCCGACAACGCCGTGGCGACCGCAGCCGTCGTCGAGCACGAAATCGATCTGGCGCAGGCCGCCACGCTCATCGAGTTCGAGGACTCCCCCGAGATCGTCGCCGAACTGATCGAGGTCGCCAAGACCGACCCCGAGCAGTTCCAGCACGCCGCCCAGCGCGCCCGATCCGCTCGCGAGATCGCGGCGAAGATCGAGGAGCACGCCGTACCGCTGCGGGAAGCTGGGTTCGAAGTGCTCACCGAGCGCCCCCGCTGGGACAACGAGGACTATCTGGATCTGTACCGGCTCACCACCGCCGAGGGCGAGCGGGTCGACCGCGACACCCTCGCGACCCTTGACGGGCGCGCCGTGCTCATCACCGGCATGTGGCGCGTCGACGACACGCCCCGGTTCGAGTACTTCCTGCGCGGCTGGAAGGAGGCGGGCTACCGCGCCGCCAGCGCCGAGCGCGCCAGCAGCAACAAGGGGCCGATGACCGACGAGCAGAAGGCCCAGCGCAAGGCGCTCGTCGCCAACAACAAGGCGTGGGCGGCGGCCGAGGTCGTGCGCCGCGAATGGCTCGCCACGTTCATGAGCCGCAAGACGCTGCCGAAGGACGCCGCCCAGTTCATCGCCCGTGGCCTCACGTTCCACCGAGGCGACGTGTACCGGGCGATGCAGGAGGGCAACAGCCTCGCCCACACGCTGCTCGGGATCGACCCCGGATCGGGCTGGCGGGCCGACAAGCTCGCCGAGTTCGTCACCGCCAACCCGACCAAGGCGCAGCACGTCAGCCTCGCGATCGTGCTCGGCGGGATCGAGGACAACACCGATCGGGGCGCGTGGCGCTACCCCGAAGCCGACAAGGCCGCGTACCTCGCCCAGATCGCCGCGTGGGGGTACACCCTCTCCGAGGTCGAGCAACTGGTGATCGACGGCGCAGCCGAGAAGGCGACCGCGCGCGCCGAGGCAGCAGCCGCTCGTGCCGAGGCTGGCGACGACGAGGAACCCGAGGTCGAGGTCGAGGACTTCGAAGCCGACGACTTCGCCGATGAGTTCGACTACGAGGACTGACCGAACAGGCCGGGGGCGGATTCTGGGGATCGTCGCAACACAACAAACAGAACGCGGGGCCGGCAGGCTAGAGAACCTAGCCTGCCGGCCCCGCTTCAGTTGAACCTTATGCCTCTAGTGAGCCGTTCAGCACTTCACGAGTGAACACCTTCGATGCCTCGAGGATCTCGATTCCGATGAGTGTGCCATCGGCTCGATAGTCGAGCGCGACGTCCGACTCATGGAGTCGACCTTCGACAGAGTGATCGACGTCGCCATCGGCGATGTGTTCTACGAGCTGCAGGTACGCAGCGTCTACCTCTGGGTCGTACTGGAACTTCATACGCCGCCGCCACCTCCACCGCCGCCCGTCTTGATCACGGTAATCACATTGCCAGTCTTGCTGTTCACTCGCACCGTGATACTGCCCGACCGCACCGATGTCACGCCGTTCTGCCGCGAAATCACCTTGCCCTCATTCAGGATGCGCTTCACCGTCGGCCGAGGCCACAACCCCGTGACCGTCGCGAACCGTATCGAGAAGATCGCCGCCGACATCCGTCGGATCGAGCGCGAGATTCAGGCCGACCGCTACGACGCTGAGACCGGCTACCAGCCCGCGAGCGACGAGCTCAAGGCCGCCCGCGCCAAGCGGGCCGCGCCCCGGCTCGCCGAGCTGCGCGACCAGCACGAATACTGGGAAGGCGTGCGCGCCGAGCAGATCGCAGACGGCACCGCGACCGGCTACACCCGCGAGCAGATCCAGAAGGGCGACCTGGTGAAGATCCGCGGTCAATGGCGCGAAGTCGTGCGCGCCAACCCCAAGACGGTGAGCGTGACGACCGGCTACAGCTGGACCGACACCGCGCCCTATGCCGAGATCCAGGAGCACAAGCGCCCCTAGCCCGAGGCGGCGGGCCGGCCCGGCGAGGCCGGCCCGCGAGGGGCGACCCCCTCGCGCTCCCCCGCCAGCGGCCACAGGCCGCAGCCCGGCACGGAGGCCGGGCGATGAGGCCGCTCTGCGGCCCGCCCCTTCGGCGTTTGTTCGCCATTCCGGCCGATCATCGTAGCTCGCTCCGCCGGCTACGCGCCGGGCTTTCGCGGCATATCCTCACTCGCTGCGCTCGCTCCGGTATTCCACGACCCAGCACTCCGCCGGCTCCCGCTCGCAATCGATTCTCTTGCCGGAACGGCAAACAAAACGGTTGAGAGAAGGAGAGAGCTCATGACCACCACTTCCGCAGACTTCTGGGCCGACGCTCGGGTCATTCATGCCTACACGCGGGCGCAGGCGCTCGTCGACGGCGTGCTCGTCGACGCGACCGACACCGCCCGTCAGGCCGGGTACACCGTGCCAGTCGCCCTCACGCGCGGCGCATGGGCGGCCGCCGTCGAGTGGAGCCGCGACGACGGCCTGCAGGACGAGGCCGGGCGACTCTGGGACGTGCTCTGGATGGGCCTGCACGCCGCGAAGCGCTCAGGCCGAGGCCAGAACCGCGTCGAGTACACCGTGCACGTCGTGCCCAACGACGACGACGGAGCATCCGGCTACAGCCGGGCATCCGTCGTCACCCTCGCCCTGCACATCGGCCCCGGCGACAACGCCGAGCCCGTCATGACGATCATGCTCCCCAACGAGGACTGACCGCCGAACCCACTTCATCGAAGGAGCCGACCATGCCCGTCAAGACCATCGACGTCACGCCCAGCCCCGCGCAGTACGTCACCCTGATCCGCCACCTGTTCACCAACGTCTACCCCGTCGAGCACCAGCAGCTCACGCGCTACCAGCTCATCACCGCCTGGCACGCCGTCGAGCGCGACGCCCGCGCCCCGCACGCCGACGTGGCGACCCTCCCCCGGCCGCTGCTCGTCGAGCTCGCGAAGCTCCGCGTCGCCCAGGCCGCTGTCATCCCCGACTACCCCATCACCGAGGCGACCACCTACTCCGAGCTCAACACCATCGACCCGATGCCCGAGCTCGAGGCGATCGCGAAGGCCAGCCTCTAAGCCGAGCCGCCCGTGAGGGGGCCGCCGGCCCCCTCACACTCCCCCGACAAATACTTGCATTAAAATTAACGCAAGTAATGTTTGCAATACTGACAACGTGTGTAATACTGATAATGCAGATAATGCAAGTAACGCCTGCAACGCTGGCAACACTTAAAACACTTGCAACGCTGGCAACGCTCGCAACGCAATCAAAACACGCAACGCAAGTAACGCACCGAACACTGACAACGCTGGTATCACTTGCAATAAGGAGAGCCGAATGACCACAATCAACCGCGCAACGCTCGATCGCTGCATCGCCGTCATCAACGGCAAGGGGGGAGTCCTCAAGACGACCCTGGTCGCGAACCTCGGCGGCATGCTGGCCGCCAGCGGCTACCGCGTGCTCATCGTCGACCTCGACCCGCAGGGCAATCTCGCCGAAGACCTCGGATACACCGAGGACGAGCGCAACGACGAGGGCCAGGCCCTCGCCGCCGCGCTCATGTTCGGCACGCAGCCGCAGCTGCTCGAGAACGTGCGAGAGAACCTGGACGTACTCATGGGCGGCCCCGAGCTCGACAGCGCATCGGCTGGCCTCGCAGCGAAGCAGGCCAAGAACCCCGAGGGCGCCAAGCTCTCGCTCGCGAAGATCCTGGAACGGCTCGCACCCAGCTACGACCTCGTGCTGCTTGACTGCCCGCCCGGCGACGAGATGCTGCAGACCAACGCCATCGCAGCCGCCCGCTGGGCGCTCGTGCCGGTCAAGAGCGACAAGTCGAGCCGCAAGGGCCTGACGGCCGTCGCGAAGCGGCTCGACGCCGTGCTCGACGTGAATCCCGACCTCTCGCTGCTCGGGATCGTGCTCGCCGATATCGACTCGGGCGCCCACCGCGTCGAGCGCGAGGCCCGACAGCACATCATCGAACTCTTCGGCTCCGACTCCGTGGTGTTCAACACCACCGTCCGCCACTCTGTCGCGACCGCGACCGCCGCGCGCGAGCGCGGCCTGCTCGTCGCCGAGCTCGACGAGTTCGTGAAGAACGGCCCCAAGTGGTACGAGATCCGCCGCGGCGAAGCCGAGGCCACCGGCCTCGCGCCCCGCACGGCAACCTCCGTCGCCGACGACCTGCAGTCGATCACCGAGGAAGTCGTGGCCCGGATCATGGCCGGCGAGGCCGTCACAGAGCAGGAGCAGCTGGCATGACCGACGCACCCAGGAAGATCGGCGGACTCGCGCCCCGGGCGGCCGGCGGCGACGCCCCGCCCCTCGGCCGACTGCTCCGCGAGAACCGGGAGGCAGCACCCGCCGCCCCGGCGCCCGCCGAGGTTGCACCTGCTGTCGATGAGACGCCGGCGCCCGTGGCCGCCACAGCGAAGCCAGCCGCCACGAGGGCGGCCCGCAAGCCGAAGGCGGCACCGAAGCGCAGTGCCACAGCTGACACGGGCAAGGGCACGGTCACGTTCTACATGCCGAACGACGATCGAGCTCGAGCACGAGCGACGTTCAAGGCGACCGCGCACCTCGAGGGCGACGAGAGCTTTTCCGACTTCCTCACCAAGGCAGTGAATGCCGAGGTCGAGCGGCGGGAGCTCGAGCACGGCGGCCCGTTCGCGGGCGGCGACACGCCGCTTCCGACCGGCCGCCCGATGCGCAGCTGAAACCGCTGCCCGGCACGGAGGCCGGGAGCGGGGGAGGCGCCGTAGGCGCCTCGTCGACGCGGTCTGACGGCCGCGGGGTTCTACCGCCTGACCTTCGTTCCTGACGCGCAATCATGGCCGCCCGCGGTCTCCGCGCAAGCCCCCTGTGGGGGTCGGCTCTCCCGAGACTTTCCGCACGCGGTCGCTCACGCTCCCTTATTTCGCGCGGAAACTCTCTCCTTCGCCACCCTCCGGGTTGACGCTCCGCCGCTTCGGGCGGCACATGCTCCGCCCATCAGGAAGGAAGGCATCAGCTGAGCGAGGTGGAAGAGATGGTCAAGGCCTACGCGAAGCCGTCATGCGTCCAGTGCAACGCGATCCATCGGGCGTTGGACAGCAAGGGCATCGAGTACGAGGTGATCGATCTGAGCATCGACGCCGAGGCGCTCGAGGAGGTCAAGGCACTCGGATACCTGCAGGCGCCGGTCGTCGTCACTGACTCGGATCACTGGTCGGGCTTCCCGGCCGGACAAGATCGACGAGCTCACGTCGGGGGAGTGAGGCAGCATCGGCACAGATCCAACGCAACGCTATCGAACGAGACGAACTGAACCGATACCCAAGGAGTAGAGCAATGGCAACGCGAACCATCACCGGCAACCTGGCCGCCGACCCCGACGTCGTGCAGGCCGGCAGCATCAAGATCACCAAGTTCCGCGTGATCGAGAACACGGGGGAGTACCGCCGCGGCGAGTACGTCGAGCACGACACCCCGACCACGCACTACGTCGAAGCGAAGTTCGAGCTCGGCGAGAACGCGGCCGCGACCCTGCAGAAGGGCGACGCCGTGATCGTCGTCGGCCGAGAGCACACGAACACCCGGGGCCCGGACGACGCGAAGCAGTACGGCCGCACCATCGACGCCGAGAACATCGGTGTCAGCCTCGCCCGAGCAGTCGCCCAGGTGCGACGAGTCGTCGCCGACGACGACGGGCAGTGAGCGCACGGGGGCCGCCGCCGGCCGGCCCCACCCTCGACTCAGTCAGTGGCAGCAGAGAGAGGATCTACCCATGGGTGAACAGCCGGCCGTCGTCGACACAGCGCAGTCTGCGCCCAGGCCCAACGGGCCGTAGGGCCGTCGCGCCACGTGACTCTCCCGTCTAGGCGCTCGTCTGGCGACTCTCTCCCGCCGGACATATGCAGGGACGGCCCTTCGGGGCCGGCCCTTTCGACTGGCCGCTCGAGCGGCCTCCTAGGCCCTGCCAGAGGCCGCGGTTTACGATTGAGAGCGAGGGAGGATCCCGCTATGAGCATCAAGACTGCACCGTTCGCGCCCGAAGAGGTCGCGCGCCGCCGCGAGATCCTGGCCGACACCCGCCACTCGATCGAGATGGAGGGCGGCACCGTGCCCGCCGACACCGAGGCTGTCTTCCAGCGTTGGGCGCGCGGCGAAATCACCCTCGAGGAGATGGGCGCCGAGGTCCGCCGTCTCTACCCGTCGACGGCGCACCAGTGACGTCAGACGATCGCCCCTGGGAGACGGGCGACCGAAGACGAGCGCTGGGAGGGGTACCTGATCCCGGGTACCCACATCCTGCGCAACCTCGCGCCACGGCCGCTTGAGACGGTCGAGGCGCTGCGTGCGTTCGAAGACTCGAACGTCGCTGCCCGGCTGATCGAGATTCGCATGGAACCGATCGTGGGCAACTATGACACCGAGCATTGGCGGGCGATTCACCGGCACCTCTTCCAGGACGTCTATCCGTGGGCCGGCGACCTGCGCACGGTGAACATCGCGAAGGGAAAGTTCTTCGTCGCGCCCGAGCACATCCGAGGCGCCGTCGACGATATGGCCCGAGCTCTGGCCGAGGAGAGCCATTTGAAGCAGCTGCCGCCGCTGAGGTTTGCCGATCGGCTCACGGACTACTACAACTACCTCACATCGTGCACTCTGGCCGCGAGGGTAACGGGCGCACGCAGCGGGCGTTCTGGGACGAGGTGGCGCAAGGCCGGCCACCGGATCGACTGGCGATCGGGAGCGTTTAAGGAGCGCAACGACGAAGCGTCGCTCGAGGCGAGGAAGAACGACAACCTGGAGCCGCTGCGCGCGATGATGCGTGAGTGCGTCGTGTCGACGCCGCAGTGGGCGGCACGCCAGCAGGCGATCGCCGCGACACGTCTCGCGGCGGCCGATTCGGCTGGCCGCGCACCAGGTGCAGGGGCGCCTCAGGTGGGGGTTCAGAGCCCTCGCCCGGCGCCGTACTACAGCGGCCCTCAGGATCCCGGCCGTGGCTACTGAAAAAGCAGCGCGTGACCGTGCGCGGACTCGGCGTATTCGCAGCTGTGTGAAGAGGGAGCGCGGGCAAGCTGCGATGTGTGGATCAGTCGCGTGCCAGCCAGACGATCGCCGCGAGGCCCTTACGCGCCTCGGCTGAAACCGTCGCTCGACACACGGAAGACCGTGCGACACACACCTAAGCAACGCCGCAGGACACGTAACTGTGCTCACTCGTGCACGGTAGGGCGGGCTTGATTCCGAATGATGAGGTTGGCCTATTCCTGCGTAATGAACCCACGCTTCGGGTGGTCATCATCTGTAGCGGACGGTGGCGTCCGCCTGATTTGGGGGTCACGCGGTGTCGCGTTCGAAGCTGTCCATCCTCGGTGCCGTGCTGACGGCGGGCCTTGTCCTCGGTGGCGCAGTCGCCGCACAGGCGGCCGCACAGGCGGCCCCGTTCGAGAGCCGAACGATAAATACTGCGGCGCAGGACACGGAGACCGAGTTCGGGAATGACTCAGACCTCGACACCATTCCCGATGAGGTCGAACGGGAAGTGTGTGGGTCCGCCGCGTGCGCGACCGGTCTGGAAGACACCGACTCCGATGGGATCCCGGACTGGACCGAGGTCCTCGCCTCGGGCACCACGACCGGGGCCTCGCCGAAGAAGGATCGTGACGGCGACGGCATCCCCGACTATGCCGAACGCCTCGTCTGCGGTTCCGACACCTGTTCGAACAGCCTCGAAGATGCGGACGGGGACCGGATCGGTGACTGGGTCGAGTTCGTGATCTGTGGGTCGCGTGAGTGCGCCGACGGGACCGAGGATTACGACGGCAACGGGATCGCTGACGCGGTGGAGCTTGCGGCGTGTGTGAAGCGGGTCGATGATCTCGCGTGGACGGGGTTCGCGTGGCTGTGGCTTGGCGCCGTCGCTCTGTGTCTCATCGTGGCGGGCGGGACCGCGTTGATCGTTCGACAGGCGCGTCGCCGTGGCGTCGCGAACGCTGGGGCGGGTGACGGCGAGTGACCCGGCCCGTGCGTCGGAAGAGTTGGGAACCGACCCCTGGCGATAGTTCGTTCACGGGGTGGTTGCGCCGTCAATGGCGGGTGTGGTCTTGGCGGGGCATCGCGGTCATCGTCATCGCCGGGCTCGCGCTTCAGGGCAGCGTGACCAGTGCCGAGGCGTCGCCGCTGCAACTGGCGGCTGAGGCGCGACAGGCGGTCCTCGACGAGGTACGTGCTGCGGCGGCCGCGGAACGCATGGCCACCGAGAACCCGAAAGACGAGGCAGCGCCGCTCGCTGAAGCGACGTTGAACCCGTACAGCCCGGCGACCATTGAAGCTGAGGAAGTTGGCCTGGCCGCGGAGTTCTCAGGCAACGAGCTCGAAGCCCCGGTCGACCTTTCGGTGTCGGAGCTTGGGAAGCCTGCTCGCCGGACCGCCGCCGCGGAGACGCAGGGCGTGGTCGTATCGGACACGGTGGAGATCACTGCGACCGCAGCCGATGGCACGGACGTGACCCAGTTCCCAGCCGCGTACGAAACCACGACCGACGACGCCGGCGTCGAGACCGCCGTCGACGTCGTGCCCGGAGTCAGCCTTGCCCTCAAGGTCGACGAGGGCAAGATCGAAGCGAACGATCTCGATCCGGCGTCACTGCGCATGCTTACCCGTGAGACCGAGGGCGAAGCATGGACCGAACTCCCGTCATACTACGACGCGGACGCTGGGGTGGTGCGGGCGGAATCGTCGCACCTGTCGCAGTTCGTCGTGATCGGGGTGAAGTTCATTCCGCCGCCGGGCCCGTCGATCGTGCTGGACCCGGACGATGACCTCGCGAACACGACCTCGCCGTGGCAAGCCACCGAGCTGCCGTACAACTCCGCGCTGGCGACCCAGCTCGCGCCGATGCTGACCGATCGGTGTCTCGCGAACGTGGTGATCACTCGCGGTGCGGGGGTGCCCGAGGTGTCGTCGGAGTTGCGGGCGAACATCGCGAGGGCTGCGAACCCGGCGGTGACGCTCACGATCGGGTTCGACGCTCTGGCTGGGCACGGGTGGGGGTCTGACCCGTCCGAGGGTGGCACGTTCCTGTATCCCCGCGGCAACGGCAAGGACGCCGCGCTACTGTCGAGCCTCCGCACGGAAATGCCCGGGTACACGGGGCGTCCTGCTGCGGAGCGTCCGCGGACGGCGGATCTGCCGCACGCCCCGTACAACAACCTGCCGGGGGCAGTGGTGCACATGGAAACCCTGTACCTGGACAACAACTTCGACCAGCCCGTCATAGCGAACGGGTTCCAGCACATCGTCAACGGCGTCTTCACGGGCCTCGGGAAGTACCTCGAAGCGCAGGGGTTTGACTGCACGGACCCGGTGACGGGCGGGTGGCCGGCGCGCCCGTCGAAGGCTGAGATTGAACGGTGGCGGCACCTGGGCTACCAGAACTACCAGACCTACGGCGCCGACCCGATCTCGTTCGCGACCGGCAACCTCCTCGAAGACGAACCGCTGTTCACGCTCGCCGGGCCGGGGGAGCAGGAGATCGATCTCACCCTGATCTACAACTCCCAGGACGGGCGCCTGTCGCGGACTGGTGCGGGATGGTCGTTCGGGCTGGGCGGGCGTGCGCAACGCTTTGACGACGGGTCCGTGATGGTCGTCCGCGGCGACGGTGCCTCGTTCGTGTTCAACCCGGACGGGTCCGGCGGATACAAGGCCGCCGACCCCGGCACCCACCTCACCCTCAAGGAAGCCGGGCTGGGACAGCTGCAGCTCACGCACGCGAATGGTGA
The DNA here is from genome assembly GCF_021129215.1 of Agromyces sp. S2-1-8. Lineage (GTDB taxonomy): Bacteria > Actinomycetota > Actinomycetes > Actinomycetales > Microbacteriaceae > Agromyces > Agromyces chromiiresistens. Next base: position 68,742 of record NZ_JAJOLP010000002.1, read on the forward strand.
AGCCTGGGTGTATGACGCCTCGGATATCGAGGGTATTGGTGAACTGATCCGGCACACAGACCGGCAGGGCAACGCCACGACCCTCAGCTACGGGGCCGCGAACCCGGATGTGCACCAGTTCGTGCCGCTCACGAAGATCACCGACGCCGCCGGACAGACCGTCACGGTAGGGAACGACGCAGTGGGCCGGATCACCTCGTTCACCCACCCCGACGGGCGGGTATGGAAGCTCGGCTACGACAGCGCCGGGAACCTTGCGAAGATCACGAGCCCGGACGGGCGGGTGCGGACGTTCACGTACGACGGCAAGCATCAGATGGCCACCGCGACCGATGCGGCCGGGGTCGTGTATTTGAAGAACGAGTACGACAGTGCGGGGCGGGTGGTGAAGCAGTGGGACGCCGACGGCAACCTCCGCACCATCAAGTACGACAAGGGCACCACGACGTACACCGATGCGGAGGGCAAGGTCACGACCTTCACGGTCGATGACCACGCCCGGATCACCGGGATCACGAACCCGACCGGTGCCACCGCTACGTACACGTTCGACAAGGCGGGTAACGTGACCGGGTACGTGGATGAGGCGGGCCGGAAGACGTTCACCGAGTACGACCAGAACGGGAACCCGACCAAGGTCACCCGCCCCGGCGGGCAGGTCACCCAGTACACCTACACCCCCACGGGCGAGGTCGCGTCGACCACGGACCTGGGCGGGGACCGGACCACGACCAACACGGTCAACGGGAAGGGCCTCACCACGAGTGTGTTGCAGGCCGACGGCACGACGGTCAGGTACGAGTACAACGCGGCTGGGGACATCACGAAGGTGATCCAACCGTCGGGTGCGACCACGACGTACGGGTACGACGCCCGCGGGAACGTCACGAAGGTGACCGACCCGAACGGGGCAGTCACATCGTTCGCATATGACGCGGCGAACCGGATGACCTCGACAACCGACCCGAACGGGAACTCCACGACCCTTAGGTGGGACACTGCCGACCGGCTCGTCAGCCAGACCGATGCCGCCGGTGGGATCACCACGTACTCGTACGACAAACTCGACCGGGTGACCAGCCGGACCGACCCTGATGGGGCGGTCACGACGTACGGGTGGGACAAACTCTTCCGCCTCGTCACCGTCACCGCACCCGACGGCGGCGTCAGCAAGTACGCGTACAACCGCGAAGACGACCTCACCTCGTCGACTGACCCGCTCGGGAACCAGACGAAGTACTTGCTCGATGACCTCTACCGACCGATCACGGTGGTCGACCCGAACGGTGGCGAGTGGCAGCGCAGCTATGACGAGGTCGGCAACACCACCAGCACGACCGACCCCGAAGGGGCGACGATCACGACCGAGTTCGACCCGGCCGACCAACCCACCACGGTGGCGGGGCCGATCGGGATCACCGAGCACACCACGTACGACGATGCCGGCCGGGTCACGAAGACGGCGGACGCGGACGGGAACGAGGTCCGCTACGAGTACGACCAGATGGATCGAGTGGTGAAGGTCACCGACCAGGAAGGCTACGTCACGGAATACCTGTACGACGTCGACGGCCACCTTGTCGGCATGGTCGACCGGAACGGGAACCCGACCAAGTACAAGGTCGACCTGGCCGGGCAGGTCGTGGCCGTGACGGATCAGACCGGGGCGGTCACCGGGTACGAGTATGACCCCGCCGGGAACGTGATCGCGTCGACGAACCCGCTCGGGAACCGCTCCACGTCAACCTACGACGCACTGAACCGGGTCGCGACGATCACCGACCCGCTCGGGAACACCACCGCCTACGGGTACGACCCCATGTCCCGCGTCACCAGCGTGACGGACGCGAACGCGCACACCCGCGGGTTCGGCTATGACCCCGCCGGTCGCGTTGCGGCTGTCACCGACGCGGCCGGCGGCACCACCACCTACCGGTACGACCAAGCCGGCAACCAGACCGGCATGATCGATGGAAACGGGAACGAAACCCGTTACCAGTACGACCCCGCCGCTCAACTGGTCGAGGTCATCGAGGGGTACGTGAAGGATGCGGACCCGTCCTCGGACGTGAATGTCAGCACCCGGTACGAGTACACCCCCGCCGGGAACCTCGCGGGAATCACTGATCCGAACGAGCACCAGACCAGGTTCGAGTACGACCCGGCCGGGCAGGTCGTGAAGGAAACTAACCCCGCGGGGACCTCATGGTCGTACGAGTACGACGCGCGGGGGCTCCTCACCAAGGAGGCCACCCCGAACGGCACCATCAGCTACGGATACACGCCCCGTGGTGACCGCGCCACCATGTCCTTCCCCGGCATGGACGCGGAGTACGAGTACAGTCCGGAACAGCAGTTGATCGCGATGACCGACCCGACCGGGGCGACCGGGTGGAAGTACGACCCGGTTGGGCGAATGACGGAACAGCTTGACTCGAACGAGCAGCGTCTCGGCTACAGCTATGACGTGGCGGGGCAGTTGGTCACCTTGAGCATGCCCGAGGGCGACGACATCGGCTACGCATACGACAAGGCCGGCAATGCCATCTCGTTGACGAGCCCGTGGGGTGATGTGAGCTCGTCGTACGACCCGGTCGGGAACCTGACCCAGAAGGAACGATCCAACGGCGTCACCACCACCTACGACTACGACCCTACGGATCGGGTCGCGTCGATCACCCATCAGACCCCGGCACCGGCGGTGTCCCACACCCCCAAATCGCCGGTGCCGGTTGAACCCCTGAAGCAGACCGCCAAGGAATGCGCGCTCACCAGCGGGTACCTCGGCGACCGGGCCCTGCCGAACCTCGAGGGCGAACATCCCGACTGTGTGAAGACCTGGGACTACCTGAACCGACGAACTCAACCCGCGATCGCAGCCCCGGCGCTACCCGGTGACGAGCTCCGGTACGACTACACCTACGACCCGGCCGGCAACGTCACCAACGCCACCCGCACCCTCGGGGCACCCGTCAGCGAAGCTCCTGACACCGCGACCGATACGGCCCCGGCACCGGAAACGCCGGCCGTGCCGGAACCGAAGACCCTGGGACGTGACTTCAGTTACGACAGTCTGAACCGGCTCACCGAGTCGACGGCGACGACCGGCGAGGTCAACACCTACGGGTACGACCCGGCCGGCAACCGCACCCGTTGGGAACGTGAGAACGCCACCGACGGGCCCGATTTCACCGTCGCCGCCTCGTACAACGAGGTCAACCAGGTCACCGCGACGACCGGGCACCCGGACGGTGACGCGAGCTACCGATACGACAGTGCCGGGAACCGGACCGGGCAGCAGATCGGCGGGGTCGACACCAGCTACGGGTACGACGCAACCGGACGCACCACCACCGCCACCGATCCCGAACGTTCGAGCAGCTACGGCTACGACGGCCTCGGCCGCCGCACCACGGCCACAGACAAGAACCAGTACTCGACTCAGACCACGACGACCGTGTTCGACAGGCTAACCCCCGTCGGCACGGACAACAACGTGCACGGCGTCACCACCCTCGTCCGGGACATTGCGGGCGAGCTCGAACTCCAAATCGGCGGCACGGACACCGGGGAGCGGTGGGCACTACTCGACCGCCTCGCATCCACCGTCGCGCAGACCGACACTAACGGTGCAATCACCGACCTGTCCGACTACACCGACTACGGCATCCAAGATCTCGAATCCGTGAGCTGGGGCGCAGCAGTCGACTACACCGGTGAACCCGGCGACATCAGCCGCGGGACCAACCAGTTCCACGCCCGCACCTACGACCCCACGACCGGAGTCTGGGCTGCACAAGACACCTGGCGCGGACTGCTAGGAGCGCCGCAGACGCTGAACCGATACGGCTACGTTCTGGCCAATCCGGCGACCCTGGTCGACGCGCTCGGCAACCGGCCCTGGGATCCCGCCATCAGCGTCAAGGGCAAGAACAAGGACGGCTGGGTCTACGGACCACCCGACCGCAGCCAGGTTGTCCCGGCGCAGGATGATCCAAACGACCGCTACAACGACAGCGATGCATGCTACGACTGGGAACCTTGCGCAAAGACCGCCGAACTCGTACTGCCAGTCCACCGGACCAGCGACCTCGTCGGCACGGAACCATTCCAGGTCAACGGCCGGTTCACCTGCGCAGCCGACCTCATCTACCAATCAAACGCATACACGAACGGTTCCTGTGTCACACCCGCCACTGTCGAACACCAACGGAAAGGCGAGCGCGACTTCTTCACCGGCTTAGCGGTAACCGGCGGGATTGCTGGGTTGATTGCTCTCGGCGCTTTGGCAATTCCAGCGCTCGGCGTGCTCGGCACAGTCGCCGGTGGTGTGGCCTTTGTTGCCCAGACCGGAAGCACGGTCCATGCCTGCATGAACTTCGCCTCTCAGTCCGCTGAGTGCATCGTCGGAGGCATCTTTGTCGGCGCACCTGTGGCAGGTGGGTTCGCGAAGATTCTTATCGGGGGCCGAGTCCCGCCGGATGTTCTGGAGGCGATCTCCGCGGGCATCCTTACAGTGGGTGCTTTTGGAGACGGTACCGGCGTTCTCAACTGGCTGTTCACGAGGTAAGGAAGGTGACATGGCGACTCTCGTGAAAGGCATATCCGCCTTCAAATGGGCTGAAGCGGGCCTCTGGGCGACCGGCGCGGTCGCGGCGTTCGGTGTCGCTGCACTAATCGCAGTTGCGGCGACGGTAAGGGGAGGGCAAGTGGCGCCCGTCGCCGTCGTGCTGTTCGGCGGGTTTCTGCTATCGCTCGTGGTTCAAGGACTACTGGTCCTAGTCATGAAGGTGAGAGCCAACACTGAGGCGAAGCATCAGTACACGACGCTCGTTCGGGGGCGCGAAGATCTGCCGCGCCTTCATCACAAGACAGGTGAGGTCCTCCGAGCCGCGCACAACCATCTGGCGGGCCAGGAGTGAGCCGCGGTCTGATGCTGGGCACCGAGACAAGAAGCCCGGAAAGTATGCGCAGTAGTAGGGCGGGCGTGGGCGAGTTTGAACGATCTACGACCGATTCGGAGCTGGGTCGGGGACGGCCCTGCCAGCGACCGTAGTGGTTGAGGTGGTCGGGGCTTGGCGTCGGCATCGAGGGTGGGCGGTTCCGTTTGCGCTCCTGCCGGTCATCTACTTTGCGCTTACCGTGGCGCTTTGGAGCCTGTATCGGTGGGACGCAACGTCTCTCCTCATGCATCTTGTGGTGCTCCTCGCGCTCGGCGGGTGGGTCATATGTGTTGTCGTTGCAATCCGGAACGCTCGCCGTGTTTTCCGCGCGTTTCGGCATCGACATGGCCACTACAACAAACGGGAGCGCGCAGAAATGGCTGCTCGAACTCGTTATGAACGTGCGTGGGTAGCTGCCCGACAGCTCGTTGCGGATGTTCGCTCGGAGATTCTTCCCCAACCAATCCAGGTGTGGGGCGTCGCGACAGATCCGGACGAGCCGTTCTTCTTTGATGTCGAGTGCGACTACCAGCGCTTCTACGGTACGACGACGAGCTTTTGGCGATCCAGCGGCTCGTTCTCCGGTCCGCCGTTCTTCGTGCTTGCGGGTATCGCTGCGACAGCGATGGCAAACTCTTCTCGCGAATCGGCCGCGGAGCGTGCGGCTGCCACTCAGTGGCGCGAGCATCAGCGCGTTCGGATTCTGGTCTCGAATCGACGACTCCTGGTGCACGTGAACCATCAATGGCTGAGCTTTTATCACGAAGCAATCGCGGCCTACTACCCAAGTGTCGATCAGTGGTGCGTCGTGTTTGAGTTCGCTTCGGCAGAGCCGATGCGTCTGATCGGTGAGGGGGCTCCCTTGATCGCAGTCTGGACCACCCTCGCGACGCATGGTCGTCAAGGCGTGTTGCAGCATCCCGGACTCGAAAGGCTGCGGTGATCGCGGTGCGCATGGACGGCGGTCCGGACACCGGGGCATTTGTGTCGACAACGGTTGTTGCTGAGTTTCGATCGAAGGGGCCAACGTCGATGGGGGAGCAGGCTGGTCTCGTGGTGCAGAGTCTCCCCGGGGTTGCAGGGCTGCTGCTCTCCCTCTGGCTGTTCTTCACCCGCAAACGACGTGCAAGTGAAGCCGAGGAGCGGCTCCGAGCTATGCCATTTCGTGTCGGGGAACAACAGCCCGTTTATCGGCGCCGCGGACGTTCGTCGTCAGCGCCGTGTGGGGAATCGTGCTCTCGCCGCTTCTCCTTGCGGACGCCGCGCGCCGGGCTTTCGTTGGATGACCATGTACATCTCTTGACCTCGACTAATCAAACGGAGACACGACCTGTCGTGAGGGCACCACGGCTACGGGCTGGTAGCGGAGGGTGGGCTCGGCGGCGGGGTCGCCCACTGGTCGGTTTTGAACGATCTACGACCGGACGGATTCAATGAATGACCACGCAACTCGTCATAACCTCAGAATCTTGGAGACGAATTGACCCTTGACAATCTGGCTGAGTGGATTGGTGCGTTGGCCGCATGCCTCACGGCGGTGGCAGTAGTCTTCGCCGCATTTCAGTATCGGCTCGATCGAAGCCGGAGGCGGGATGAACTCGATCGCGCCGCCAAGGAACAGGCGATGAGGTTCGCAGCTTGGGTGGTTTCCGACCGCCGGCCACCCAAGCAGTACGGCGTTGTCGCGTCCAATCAGTCACGATCGACGTTCCATAATGTCCGGATCGACGCCGTCCTCTTCGGGGAGTCGCTTCCAGAGATCGAACTGAATGTGTTGCCACCGGGCGATTTCTTCGTCGCGCTGGACCAGAAAACGCGCGAGTGGAGATATGCGGTTGCGTGCGCCGAGCATGGCGGGCATCTACGCCCGTATACGCGCACCGGCCGATACAAGGTGCGTTCAGTGAGCTTCATGGATAACCGCGAAGCGACTTGGAGTATGAACGAACACATGGTTGTTACCCAGACGTTCTGATGCTCGCGAGTTGTGGAGGGCCGCGGCGCAAGTCCGCAAAGCGGGGGACACCGATGCTGGGAATGACTCATTCGGAGCAGGTCATGAGTGCTCCAAATGGTTTCGTCTTCTTCGCGACCGTCGCGTTCTTGCAGTTTACGATCTCAGCCCTATTGTTGCTGCCCAGCCACATTTTCGGTTGGTTGATCATGGACGCCGTCGTCACAGGTGCTCTCGCGGCGATCATGGTGGGAATGGTGCGTCGCAGCTACCGGTGGCCGTGGCTGTGGGGCGTGGGGCTGCTTGTCCTGCTCGGGACCTCTGCATTCTGGGTAGGGGCGGAGTACTTCTCGTTGCCCACCGTAGGTCGGAACGAAGGCATGACGCTTGCGGTGCTGGCTTGGTTGCGAACGGTACTCGTGGGTACATGTGTCGCCGTAGAACGGGAACGCATCCAAAGCCAAGCCCGGTCGCGGGAGCGGGGGAGCCCTCGGGGCTCCATGCTCGTGGTCCTCGGCGTCTGTCTACCCTTCGTGCTCCAAGGCGTCGAGCAGGCGACGAAGCCTAGGCCGATGACCGTTCGGGCAATCTCAAGCTGCCGAGGGGAGACGGAGCCTGGTGCGATCCCGGGACTGATGGCGCTTCAGTGGCAGATCAGTGAAGGTGCTGCAGATTTTGACTGGGACGAAACTGTGGAAGTTATCTCGATTGAGCAGGGTCAGGGGCGTGACGAAATCGAGGTGCCCGCCATCTTGCGTGAGAACGAGTGGATCAAGCGCAGGTACATGCTTCCGGGCGCGTACGCTGCCAGTCCGCCCCCGGTGCAGAAATTCGAGGGAGAGTATTGGAACGCATGGACCGTCGCGCTCACGTTGGGTTCCAGGAGCGCAATCGAGGTCCTCGACACGCCGATCACAGTGGAGTACGACCGTTGTGCCATCGCTGACTCTTTCGAGTAGATTGCCCCGCTACCAAGCAGTGTAGCCATGTGCCCGCCTGTTACCCAATGGGTGCGGCTGTGGGTTGCCGTGCGGCTGGGGTCTCGCGTGTTCCCGCGGGAAGTTGGTTGGTAGCCCGCGGGGGAATCGCGCTGTGTCCGCGGCCTCGCCTCTCGGCCACCTGATCCGCGCGAACCGGGCCCTACCATTGCCCACTGCGCGATCGTGTTCAGAGCCCCGTCGTACTGCCGCGGGCTCCCGGCCGCGGCTACTGAATTACCGCCCGTAGCCGCCCGGTGCGACCGCAACCTCGGCCCGGTCGGGGCGCGAAAGCGGGGCCGCCGGTGCCGGCGAAGGCCGGCTGCCAGCTGCCGGAGCTGAGTCTGCCATCGCCATATGCAGCTGTTCGCGGACCATCGCCATGCGTTCTTGCGCTGCCGCGGTGGCGGCCGCGGGGTCGGGCGGTTGTTGGGCGGCGAGGGCCGCGCGCGTCTCGGCGTGCAGCTGGTAGCCGGCGGGCAGCAGCCGCTCGGCATCCTCGAGCGTGGGGAGCGCGCCGAGCTCGTCGCGTCCGAGATCCTGCATGTCTTCGTGGGCCTCGTCGAGGCGCTGCACGAAGTAGCTGGCTTGGTGGACGTCGTATCCGATCGTCCAGGTATCGGTGCCGAGCTCGAAGCTGTGGCGGCTCATCGTGTTTCCATCCATCACGGCGGCGCGGAAGTACCGCACCGTTCGCGGCCCGAGGTCGATGCTCGCCGGCGCCGTGCCGGCGGCTCGCTCTGCCTCGAGGTCGCTGGTCGAGATGCCGAGCAGCTTGGCCGCCTCGCGGGGCAGCAGCAGCAGCTCAGCGTCGAGCGTCGCGGCGCTCATGCGCCCGCTCCGGCGAGGGGCCGGCGGGCGGCGAGCTCGTCGATCTTGTCGGGCCGGAAGCCGGCCCACTCGTCGTCATCGGTGACGACCACGGGCGCCTGCAGGTTGCCTCGCCGGCGCAGCTCGTCGAGCGCTTCCGGGTTCGCGCTGAGGTCGACCACTTCGTAGTCGATGCCGTGCGCGTCGAGTGCGCGATAGGTCGCGTTGCACTGCACGCACGAAGGCTTGGAATACACCGTCACAGCCATCGTCTCTCCTTCACCAGGCCCCACCATTTCGGAGGGCATCCCATCTGATAAACGGAGTGGTTCAGCGGAGCGGAGGTGTGCAACCCACCACAGGATCAGTCTTGGTTCTTGGTGCGGAGCACCGTCCCCAGCCACACCTTCCACGCGCTCGGGGTTGCATGCCTCCGAGCCGCTGAAAGAATGCAGTGGTCAGATGGGATGCCCGTACGACGGAGGCCCGTCGAGCAAAGCTCGACGGGCCTCCGTCACAGGTACAGCGCGCGTAGCGCGTCACTCTTCGGTGTGCTGCTCCACAGCCTCGGTGCCACGTTTCGCGGTCGACCGGCGACGCGCACGAGGCGCGCTCTTGCCCGGCTCGGGAACCTGGGCCTGGCGCAGCTCCTTCGCCGACCATCCGGCAGCCAGCGCCGCGTTCCATGCACGCTCGTGCTCAGCCACGGCGGAGCGCGTCTTGGAGCCCCACTGTGCCTCGAAGTCGGCGAGAGCCTGCTTGTACTCGGCATCGATCGCCACGGCCTCGTGCGCCGCGTTCGCGACGCGCTCGACGGCCGCCACACGCTCGTCGCTCTTGGCTCGTTCGAGCTCGCGAGCGATACGGATTGATTCGGAGAGGTCGGTCGTCGTGTCAGTCATAGCCCCCAGCGTAGCGAGCACATCTGACGCCGACTAGATCGGCGTTCCATGCAGCACCGGCGCAGCCGGATGCAGAGCCCCGAACCTCTGGTTGGTTCCACCTCTGGCGCAGCCTCATGTGGAGCAAGCTATAGACTTACCGCTGGTAAGTCGCTTGGGATACTGGACTGGGGTGTCCATCACCGGCATACTTGGCGTATGAGGCCCCGCAGATGGCGGGGTCGCTGCGCTAGGCCGAAGGGAGGCGTCGTGGCCGACGAGAACGAGCGCCGCGTCTTCGGCCGCACCCGTCGTCGCAACGCGCCGGCGGGGGAGAAGCGCGACATCGTGTTCCGCGTGGGCTGCACCGTCGAGGAGTCGACACAGCTGCGGGCTCGTGCCGTGGTCAAGGGCGTCACCGTCCCTCGGTTGCTGTTCGAGGCTGCGATGAACGAGCACGTCGAGACGAGCACCGATCGCAAGGAGGCGATCGCCGAGCTGTTCGCGATTCGCCGTCTCCTGGCGAACATCGCGAACAACGCGAACCAGCTGGCGAAGTTCGCCAACACGGAGTCGACTTTCCCGGCCGAAGCTGCGGCCGTTGTCGACGAGTACCGGGGGCTCGTGCCGGACATTCAGGCGGCCGTGCGGAGGCTTGCCGACTCATGATGCCGAACGTCACGCGAGGCGACCGCTTCGGCGGTCTGCTCACGTACCTCGCTGGCGAGGGACGTGCCAACGAGCACACCGAGCCGCACCTTGTGAACGGCGACGCGGCGACGTTCACGATGTACGGCGACGGCGAGCTGGACCGTGCGGCGGCGCTCGCGATCGCCGCCGACCTCGACGAGCCGCGAACCGCGTTCGGTGTCGAGGTGAACGGCGGCCACGTCTGGCATTGCTCGCTCTCGATCAAGGCCGAGGACGGTCAGCTGAGCGACGAGAAGTGGGCGGCGATCGCTCAAGACTTCGTGAACGAGATGGGCTTCACCGCGACCAGCGGCAAGGCCGACTGTCGATGGGTTGCCGTTCGTCACGGGCTCTCGAAGGCCGGCAACGATCACATCCACATTGCCGTGAACCTCGTGCGCGAGGACGGCACGAAGGCGTCGATTAACCACGACTACTCGCGTGCGCAGAAGGTCGCCGGCGAGCTCGAGAAGCGGCACGGTCTGACCGTGCTGCAGTCGCGCGGGGCCGGCATCGGAGAGCGCGGCGAGAAGCCCGCCGAGCGCGCCACCGCCGAGCGGATGGGCGCGGCCGAGGTCGCTTCCGTGCGACTGGAACGTGCCGTTCGCGCCGCCGCCGGAGCGTCGCTCGACGAGGGCGAGTTCGTGCGCCGGCTGCATCAGGGCGGCTTCATCGTGCGTCCGCGTTTCGCGAACGGACGTGACGACGTGGTGACCGGCTACAGCGTCGCGCTGCGACCCCAGCCGGGCGTCCCGATCGTTTGGTACGGCGGCGGCCGACTCGCTCGCGACCTCACCCTCACGCGACTGCGCGAGGGGTGGCCCGACAACGTGACGAGCGCGCAGCACGCCGTCGACGAGTGGCGCGCGACGTGGCGCAATCCGATGAAGTACACGGCCCAGCACCCGGGCCGTGAGACGCAGGCACCGACGCCCGACGTGTGGCACGAACACACGCAACAGGTCATCGCGCTCCGCGACCAGCTGAGCCGTATCCCGGTCGACGACCGGGCGACGTGGGCGATCGTCGCGAAGGAGACGAGCGCCGCATTCGCCGCATGGTCCGAACGCCTCGAGCCGACGCCCGGCCCGCTAGCGGATGCCTCCCGAGCGCTCGCTCGAGGAGCGCAGATCCGAGCGCACCAGGTGAAGCCGCGCCCGTCGGGCATGGCATCGGCCGCGGGGGCCGCGATGCTGTTCGCGATGGCCGCGAAGGGAGGCCAGGGCACCGCCGCAGAGGCGCTGCTGTTCCGTCAGATCATGAAGACCGCGCAGGCACTTCACGGCATGTACCAGGCATCGGCCGACGCGCTCGAGGCGGCACGGATCCGCGACGCACTCGGTGCGAAGCTCGACGCAGTGCGGGAGCGCCTGCCGCAGCTGCAGGGCGCGTCGACGAGTGCCCCGGTCGACCCGCGAGCGGCCGAGGCCGCCCGCATCGCTCAGGCCGGCCAGACGCCCATGCGTGCGCCAGGGTCGCCGATCCGTCAGCCGCTCGAACCGCGGCCGACCACGAACGTCTCGCCGACCGAACGCGGCGGACGCGAGAGATAGAAGGGGGGCCGTCATGAGCGACAGCGACGGCATCGAAGAAGCGTTTGAGGGCGCGCTGCGAACCTCACTCGCGGTCGCCGGCCGACTGGGGGAGCAGCTGGCCCGGATGCGCGAAGAAGCACTCCGCCGGGCCGAGGCTCGCAGCCTGCAGGAGGCACGCGAGCTGCAGGTCCGGTTCGACGCCGAGCGCACCGCAGCGCGTGCCGAGCTCGCGCCCGTGCACGAGGCCAGCTGGTGGGATCGCGCCCGCACCGAGGACGTCAGCCGCGCCTACGAGACAGCCGCCAATTGGTCGACGCACGACGACGAAGCCCGCCGAGCGAGTGAGCGAATCCGCGAGGAGGTGCAGGCTCGATACGGCATCGACGTGAACGACATCGGCGCCGACCCGGCCGCGGTGCGCGAGGCCCTGGCCCGCGTCGAGGCCGACCGGAACCTCGCCGACTCCGAGCGCTCCCGCGCCAACGAGGAACGCGCCGAGGCTGCCCGTCTGCTCGAGCACGCCGAGCGCGTTGACGAGGCTGCCGAGCGCGACCAAGACGCCTCGACGCCGCCGGCTGAAGCCGCCGACTCCCGTGAGGGCGCCGAGGCCAACTGGGACTCGGCCGAACGCCGCGACGCACATGCCGCGTCGCTCGACGGGAAGGCGAACGCCGAAGCGATCAACGCGTGGAAGCAGGCCGACTCCGACAACGCGAAGCACCCCCGCGAGGCCGTGCGCCGCGCCGGCGGGAGGAGCTCAAAGGCGCGCAAGTCGCGCCACGGTGGCGACCGCGAGATGCAACGGGGCCGCGGTATGTAGTCGCCCAGCAGCTGCAACGACTCGTGTTCGCTTTAGTGGTGCTCTTCACTGTCGATCTACAGCGGCTGCCCGCATTCGGTGGAAATGTGAGGCAGCGGGCCATGAACTTAGCAAAGCCGTCCGGCAGGGACCAGAGGGCCGTAATTTATGTTGGCCCGCCGTAACTGGCGGTAGGAGCTCCACATCGCCGCGTCGCTATCGGCCACATGCCGACGACTTTGGGCGGCAGCTAGCGACCCGTGTACCGAGAACGACCGCTTGGGGAAGCTTCGATTACGGACATCACTTCTAGACCGAGTCGTGGTACGAGTGGCACTATCGCGAGTTGCCCAATTCGCTTCATGCGCGGCAGGATCGAGGTCGCAAGCGGGCCAGTGTGATTGAACGCGATACCTGCCCGCCCGCTCAGGGGATCTAGAGGAGAGTTCCAATGCCCGTCACCGTTTCCATCGACGACTTCGCCCGGATCGAGACCGACACGATGATCAGCCGGATGTTGCCAATCATTGGCGGCCTTGGAGTCTTCCACCACGATCGTGAACTGGCTCCCCTCGACCAGCAGCCCGTCATCAGGCAGAACCGCGACACCCTCTACTCGGTCGCCGTGGTCGACCTCGGCGGGGGACCTGCGAAGCTCACGATCCCCGACGTCGGCTACCGGTACATCTCAGTGATGGTCATCAACCAGGACCACTACATCAACCGGGTCTTCCACGAGGCCGGCACCTACGACCTCACGAAGGACGAGTTCGACACCGACTATGTCGTCGTCGCCGCGCGGATCCTGTTCGACCCGACGAGCGAGGCCGACCTCGCCGAGGTCCACCGCCTGCAGGACGGCCTCACCATCGACGCCGCCGCGCAACGCCCTTTCGAGCACCCCGACGTCGACGCCGAGAGCTATGGTGAGGTCCGGGGCGCGCTCCTCGTGCTTGGCCGGACCATGGGTGGGCTGGCGCACGCCTTCGGCCGCGCGGGGGAGGTCGACCCGGTGCGCCACCTCGTCGGCACCGCACTCGGCTGGGGTGGTCTGCCCGACGCGGAGGCGTCGTACCTCAACGTCGAGCCACGGCTGCCGCGCGGGCGGTACACGATCACGTTCGGCACCGATGTGCCTGCCGATGCGTTTTGGTCGCTCAGCGTCTACAACGGGGCCGGGTACTTCGAGCCGGGACCCGACGGCCTGACGAACGTGAACTCGGTCTTCGCCGCGAGGAACGCCGACGGCTCGACCACCGTGCACCTCGGCGACTGGGCCGACGCCGTCCCGAACCGCGTCGACCTGCCCGGGGGCTGGAATCTCCTCATCCGCCTGTACCGCCCCCGCCTCGACGAGCTCGCGACGTGGTCGGTGCCGGACATCGTCGAAGCTTAGGTTGCGACCGTGGGAAGGCTGCAAGTGCCGTTCGAATGCACGGGCAGTCGAAGAGGCGGTCGGCGAAGGCGCATGGGGATGACCGATCAGCGATGTCGGCTGGGACGGAGTACTCAGCCCGATCCTCGCCACCTGCCCGGTAGCGAGGCTCCATGTCGGGGGCACGACCATTGACCCGGGCAGCCCCTGTGTCCCTCACCCACTTCGGATGAGATCCTGGTTTGCTTCTCGTGCTTGGCGATCGAGCGCTCTACGTTCGGGCACAGAAGATGCCGACCCGATTGGGCCGACGAAGGGATCTCAGCATGGCCGTCTCCATTTCCTCCCGTACCAAGCTCTTCGCGGCGATGGGGATCATCGTTGTTGCGGCCGCAGGGGTTACGCTGGCGGCGTTTACCGATAGCGGCAACGTCGAGACCACATTCACCGCCGGGACCCTCGACTTGAAGTTCGACGACGATCAGGACGGGAATCCCGACAACTACCTGGTCGACTTCAGCACCGGCTTCGACAACTTGGCGCCCGGGGACACAGTCACCCGGGATCTGTTGGTGTACAACTCCGGAACGATCGACGCGATCGTCGAGCTTGCGGTGCCAACGGTAACGAATTCCGCGGGCAGCCCTGTCCCGGCCCTGCAGGACTCCCTTGTGGTCACGATTACCGACGTCGAGACGGTCACCGAGCTCTACAACGGCCCGCTCGCCGGAGCAGCCTTCACCGGGCTGGACATCGGTGCCGGTGGAACACCCAACGGTAAGACGCTCCGCATTAGCGTGACCCTCGACGCCGCTGCACCGATCGGTGTTGCCGGTCAGAGTGTCGACGTCGTCCTCCCATTCACGGCAGCGCAAGCGTGATCGGACTCCGCGATGGAGCCTGCCGAACTGAAGTCTG